>NZ_HG322949.1:2898902-2995901 GCF_000723165.1 Janthinobacterium agaricidamnosum NBRC 102515 = DSM 9628 | reverse complement strand
CAGCCAGCGGCATCAGCGCGGGCAGTCTGGTGATCACCGACGACGCGGCGCAGCGGGCATTGACGGGCAAGGGCGCCGAGGAAACGGTAGCGGGCGTGAACCGCAACGTCACCACGGGCGTGGACACCAGCGGCAAGATCGGCAACAACTTCGACAAGCAGGCGTTGCAGGCGACGATCGAGGTGACGCAGGCGTTTATGAAGGCTGCGGGGCCGTTGTTGGCGAATAAGGTGGGGGACATAGGCAAAGAGAAGCAGGATGCGGCGGAGCGGGATCGCACCATTAACCAAAATCTGGCGGACGAAGCGAAGAGAAATGGCGATGCCGAGAATGCCAGCCGCTATCAATCACTGGCGGATCAGGCCAAGGCGACGGCGGACTCGTGGGGTGACAATGGCGTAAACCGGCTTGCGCTGCATGCGGCGAGCCAGGGGCTGATTGGCGCGCTGGCGGGTGGTGGTGCTGGTTCGCTGTCCGGGGTTGCCGGGGTTGGCGGCGGCAATGTGGGCCAGCAACTGGGCAAGAGCTTAGGGGAAGCAGAAGCTAAGAAGCAGGGGCTGACTGGGGCTGAGGCCGACGCGCTGGTGAATACCTATCAGCAGGCGCTGGCCAGTCTGGGCGGCGCGCTGGGCGGTCTGGCGGCTGCGGGCGTGTCGGGACAAGGCGGTATCGATGCGTTGGGCAGTGTGTCGCAAGGCAGCAGTAGCGCGACGGCGGTGGATGTATTTAACAGGCAATTGCATGCGACAGAAAAAGAGCGCATTAAACAACTTGCTAATGGTGACTCGACAAAAGAAGCTAAATTAACCGCTGCTGCATGTGCCGCCGTCAAATGTTACGCTGAATATCCCGTGGATAGTGCCGTATATAAACAACTCAAGCAGTTGGCAGATATTGGTAACAGTCCTGAACTTTCAGGAGAGAGGCAACAGTTAGTAAATCAGAGGGGTTTATTCACTTATACAACCACAGGTTGGATTAGCGACAGTAAGATTGATGCGGCAAAGCAGATGAACAACACGTACCAGATTGTTGATCGAGGACTCGGCGCAGGTCAGCTGGTTTTGGGTGGTTTGGGCGTTGCTGGCAGTTTAGCTACCGCACCATTGTCATGTGTGACTGGTGTGGGTTGCGTTGCCAATGCGTTAGTAGGGACGTATAGCGCTGATGCTGCGTATACTGGCGCGCGGCGGTTAGTGTCAGGGAATCCTGTTGATACATTCTTGAATCAAAGCTTACAAGGTTTGGGAATGTCGCCGCAAGCGGCGGGCTTGGTAGAGACTGCCTTAGGTATCGGCTCTGCTGTGACAGCGAATATGGCAGTCAACAAGGTACTTGATCAAGCGGCTGCATTGAATAAGTTGAGCGCCGCGAGCTATCAGGACTTTGTGCCTGCCGGCCTCAAAATGACGCCTGATATATTGGCTACTCCTCAGGTGCAAGCGCTTATCAAGGAAATCCAGGCGGGGACCCCAACCTTATCTCAAAGTGCGGCTGAGCGATTTGCTAGAACATATATTGAGTCTGGGAATTCACTGCCACAAACTGGTATTGCTACGCAAGGTAGTATTTTAGTGAAGGCGGTGCCGAAAGGAGATAATGTATCACCTTATTCTGGTTTTTGGATGAGTCCTCAACAGGCACGAGCAATTGCAACTATGTCTCCTGAAGAAGCAGGTAAAGTGCTTGGATTGCCTGCTGCGCAAGCAGGAAATATCCAAAAAAATGGCATAGATTTTTATGCAATTACTCCTAAGCCTGGTATGACACCAAATGTATTTGTCTCAGATGTTGCTAAGACATCGCAAGGGGCAGCTACGATGCCAGGAGGAGCGCAACAGGTTATTGTTCCTAATCGAGCACAGTGGACAACACCAGTACCAGTAAATCCATTTATACTGCTATCGAAAGGAGTACACTGATGGGTACTATCGAAAATCTGGTGAGTAAAGCACACATGTTACGTGCTTTACTCGAGAAGTATTCTGTTTCTGATAATGATGTGATGGAGGCTTATAATTGTATTAAGCAACTTCTTGATGATGTCGATGTGGGGAGAGTTACTAAGGCGATGGAATTCCCATGTAGTTGGATATTTTTTAGAGGCGAAAATAATTTATTAGCCTACCCCGATTTATGTAACGCTGCTGCTGATTTTGCGGATGTATTAGAGGCAATTTAGGTGTCCAGTTTCGTGCGATCATATCTCTTATTGTAACTGGCCTTCGTTTTGCCGAACTGACCGGCCAACGTTTCGCCGGCGATTACACCAGCGATGAAGAGTAATACCGCGGCCTGATGGAAGCTGGCGCGGCCTATGCCAACACCTGGAGCCTGCTGCGTCCCGGCGTGGTGTTGACGCCGGCCCAAATGGCGGCGCTGACCAGGTGATCGGCGACATCAAAGGCAGCCTGAACCTGGAAAGCCTGCAGGACACGGCAAAATTCGACAGCAAGAGCCAGAGCACCAGCGGCAGCTACAGCCAGAGCAACCTCCACAACGACTACGCCAGCGTGCAGGAACAAAGCGGCATCAAGGCGGGCGACGGCGGCTTCCAGATCAAGGTGGCCGGCAACACCGATTTGAAGGGGGCGGTGATCAGCAGCACGGCGGAAGGAACAGACGTCAATACACTGCGCACCGGCACGCTGACGCACAGCGAGATCGCCAACCATGCGGTATCGCAGGCGAACGGCATGGGCGTGAGCGGCGGCATGTCGGTGGCCGGTACGGGCGGCAATAGCGGCAACCTGCCGACGATTGCCTCGGTGCTGCTAGCTCGCCTCCTTAAGAATAGCGAATTAATTTCGAAATCGTTGCTTAATGAATTGCATACAGCAGCTAAGATATTGCGAGCAGAAGCACCGTTCGTCAAAGGCAAGTCGGCCACGCTCGTTAAAATGGCGGAGCAGCTAGAGCTAACCTTTGACCTGATACTTCGTGGTGAATGTCATAACGATAGGATTTCTGGTGTGCCTCGTGTTATTTAGATAAAAGTTATAGAGTGGACGAATGGAAAAGACAGAAAACAGCAGAAACTTCGTTGAATCCCAGCACATACCTGAGCGGGTCGAAATATCCGGGTTCGAGACTGTCGATGACAGCGTTTATATGCTTGAATGGATGAGAAAAGGCCGAGACTTCCGCCAGTTTGTTGTTCGTGATATTGAGACTGAGCTGTACGCGCAAGATGCAGGTTCGCAGCTCCTGTCTGTGAGCTGCAAGGCGAAGCCAAACCTTGAAACTAAGGTGAAAACGGATCATCAGGGGCAAAGCGGCGTGGTGACACAGTTCTTCGTTACATTCCCAATCTCTTTGCGTGTTAGGGCTGCCAATGGCGTAGTCTGGAGATTGGATGTCGAACACGCTTATCAAGCGACGAATCTCGATGTGCCAGATACGTTTCAGTTAAGGTTGAACTTTACGATTACTGGTCATCAAGCCGAGGCTTGATTCTGGGCGTAAACAGCGAGCAGGCCGGGGTCTACCCAGACAGGAATCGGCGCATTAATGACATTTGACGTCGGTTGGGGGGCGTAGCTGGCCTTCGTTTTGCCGAACTGACCGGCCAGCGTTTCGTCGGCGACTACAGCAGCGATGAGCAGCAATACCGTGGCCTGATGGAAGCCGGCGCGGCCTATGCCAATACCTGGAACCTGCGCCCCGGCGTGGCGTTGACGCCGGCGCAAATGGCTGCGCTGACCAGCGACATCGTCTGGCTGGTCGAGCAAGACATCACGCTGGCCGACGGCAGCACGCAAAAGGCGCTGGTGCCGCAGGTCTATGTGCGGGTGCGCGAGGGCGACCTGGATGGTTCCGGCGCCCTGCTGGCCGGCAAGGACGTCAATATCAACCTGTCCGGCGACCTGAGCAACAGCGGCACTATCGCCGGGCGCGACGTGGTGCGGCTGACGGTCGACAATGTCGACAATCTGGGCGGGCGTATCCATGGCGACGCGGTGGCGGTTTCGGCGCGCAACGACCTGAATAATATCGGCGGCGCGATTTAGGCCAACAGCGAATTGATCGCCACGGCGGGCCGCGACCTGCAGGTCGAGACGACGGTGCGCCACGCGGAAGGCGGCGATTATCCGCAGTCGCGCAACAGCATCGATCGGGTCGCCGGCCTGTATATGGCGGCCGCCGGTCGCGACGTATCGATACTCGGCGGCGTGATCGGCAACGCCGGCAAGGATGGCGTGACCAGCATCGTCGCGGGGCGCGACTTGACGCTGGGCGTCGTCGCCAATACCGGTAACCAGATGCGCGGCGCCGGCAACGTGTCGCTGAAAGCGGGCGGCGACGCCGATATATTTTGCTTCAATCATGAAGGCGGGAGAGAGAGCTTTATATAGAACATTTCCTGAATCGTATGCGCGGGCGGCGGACATGCAGGTCAGCCAGACGCTGGTCGTCAGCGCGGGCCATGATGTCAACCGGACAGCCGGGATAACAAGGAAACGCTCGACGAAGGCCACCAGTATACCGAAAAAGGCTTCCTGCACAGCGAAACGATCACCAGCCGCGACACGCTGGAGCGCAGCATGGCGTCGGGCAGCGCGTTCGGCGGCAACACGGTGGCGCTGGCGGCCGGCAACGATCTCAAGGTGACGAATTCGACCATCCTCAGCGACGACGCGGCCAGCCTGATCGCCAAATGCGACATCACGATCGCCGCAGCAACCGATACCAGTATCGAATCGCAGCACCGCAGTGTCAAGTAAAGCGGTTGCATGAGCGGTAGCGGCTTCGGCATCAGCTACGGCACGCGCACCACCACGGTCGACCAGGAGCGCGACGCGACCACCCAAATAGGTGGCAGTGCGGTCACCAAAGTTCCATACGCCGAGGCATTGGTGGGCAGAATATTCTATCGTTAAATATATAGTATTGCGAAACAAACCCTTGCCCTCTTGTCCTGATCCCAGCCTCTCTTGGCGCTCGACGGATGGCGGGGCCGTGGTGCCTGGCTGATCGACGGCGGCATGACAGGGTTATAGCGTAGCTGGCGGGTGTTTGGCGCCTGCGTAACGGGCAAGGCTCAGATGCATCCGATGTTGAACAAAGCCATGCCCCAAAGCATGAAAACCTGGACCTTCCAGCCCGCCGTGAAGCTCGGACAATTGCATGACGCCAAAGCTAATCTGCGGGTGCACTATCGCAATGGCCAGGTCGGCTTTACGCCGGCAGAAGTACCTGCGGCGCCCGGTCATTAAAGGAACATAAAGGAGCAGCATGAAAATCAAGACGATGCGCGGGGCGCCTGGCGACATTTGCCGGTCAAGGCCAGATTCTTGCTATGATGCCGGCATGGGAGCAAGGCTGTCGCTGCCGCATGCTTCGGGATTTCACCCACCCCTATAACTTTTACCGGCATTTCGATTCACGAGGAACCCGTAGCGCATGTTGATGATATCTGCCTTGTCGCCAAACCTGGCTGCCGTGGAGCGCGGATATATTGTACTCAAGGGACGTCAAGCCGGGCTGTTGGCGGCGCTGCCGATGCCCGGCGATCAGCTGGATATCGCAAAAAGCAAGGTCAGCATCAGGGACCTGGGCGCATTGGCCGCCGCTTGCGGCCATGAGTTTGCCTTATTTACGTTGAAGGGGCGGCGTTTGCTGGTGCGTGGAGATACGGCCGGGATTTTATTGACAGAGCAGGAATTGAGGCTGCTTGCGGGACTCGGATATCGCTTTTCCGGCCATAGCCATCCCCGTGTCAATGGGCCGGGCGACCAACTCAGCGTGAATGCGTCCGGTAGCGACCGGGCTGTGCTGCAAAGTATTTTTTCAAAACAAAGACGCAGCGTTATCATTGATAGCGGCGGCAACCGGAATGTATTTGAAATCCAGCCCGGCAGCGACACACTGATATTCCCGGAGGGGTAATGGAAAAAATTCGAGAACAAACCCTGCCAGGACTCTGGAGCAGCGAGTGGTGGAATATCGGCCATGGTTATACGGTACTGGTGAAAACCCGGTCCTTGCGCAGCACGATGCAGGTGATGGCCGCGGCCGGACCTGCTGATGCGCAAGCGCACGCTTTACAGCCGCCGCACTGGCCAGCCAGCCAGCCTGTGGATGTCACTGAAAGAATCGCCGACCTGGCTTTATTCAAGGGAGAGGCGGATCTGGTGGATAGCGGCCTGACGTTGACGAATGACAGCGTCAAGCGCCAACACCTGGAATGCCCGGCCGAGAATGTCGCGCTGGTCTTGCAGCGGCTGGAGAAAGTGGTGGCCGTGTTGCAGATACCGAGATTGCTGACCTTGCCGGAGGATTACCGCACGCTGGGGGGCAAGACCCGGTTCGATTTTACCGGCATCGGCGTCACCGCCGGCGCCGGGCGCGATCGCAAGAAAGAGGGTTCCAGCTAAGAGCCTATCCCAGTAGATGAATACGTCCCCTGCTGGCGCCCCTCAGCAGCGGGGACTGCGTTGCTCGTCGTCGCGTGGCCCGCCACGCTTCCTCCTCACGCCTGGTCCGCGCTCCCGAGGCGCGGCCAGCAGAAGACGCTCACTACTGGGATAGGCTCTAAGAGCCTATCCCAGTAGATGAATACGCCCTGTTCTGGCGCTCCTCAGGAACGGGGACTGCGTTGATCGTCGTCGCGTGGCTCGCCACGCTTCCTCCTCACGCCTGGTCCGCGCTCCCGAGGCGCGGCCAGCAGAAGACGCTCACTACTGGGATAGGCTCTAAACCAGCACGGCTGCCCCGGAACATGCCGAATTGTCCATCATGTTCCGGCTCTGCACGCGCATCGATCAGCGGCGGTTCGACGGTATTGAAGTCGAATATGGCGTAATGATGCGCCGCCATCACCGGCACCTCCGCTGCGCTCCATGTCGCGTCCGTTGACGGGTAGCAGCGCCACTTGCGGCGCCAGCTCGGTCAATGCGCCGGCGCTTGCAGCGTGTCCGGGTCCATGTGTGGGCCCGCCAGTTGTAGCAGGAAGCCGGCCAGGTCGTCGCTGTCGAGGCGGCGGGTGCCGTCAGGGAACACCAGGTCGCGGCGGTGCGGTTCCGGCCAGCCGGCCACCGTCATGCCGGCCGCCAGGCCCGCTGCCGCGCCCGGTACGCTGTCTTCGACGACAATGCATTCGGCCGGATCGACGCCGAGCAGCCAGGCGGCGCGCAGATACGGTTCCGGGTGCGGCTTGCCGTGGCGAACATCGTTGCGGGTGACGGTGATCATGTCGGGCCGGATGATGCCGCATACGGTGAGACTGGCGTCGACCAGCATGCGGTCGGAATTCGACACCACCGCCACCGCCAGGCCCAGCCGGCGCGCCGCCGCCATCGCCGCGGCGGCGCCGGGGCGCATCAGGATCTCGCCGGCGCGCTTCAGGAAGCTGGCGTATTTGGCATCCACCAATTCCTGGTAGCCCATTTGCAGCGCGGTGGTGGCGCGCAGCAGTTCATACACCGCCGGCATCGCCATGCCGGTCGTGTCATCGGCAAATCTGTCGGGCAGGGCCACGCCGACCCTGTCCAGCGTTTCCATCATGGCGCTGTGGTGCAGCGGTTCGCTGTCGACCAGCGTGCCGTCCATATCGAACAAGATTGCCCTTATGCTCATCAAATCGTTCCTTCCAAATGGTCCAAATCGTTGTACATCGCCTGCGAGTGACGGTACAGTTTTTCAAATACCGGCTGCATGCGCGCGTAGGTGGCGGCCCATTGCGCATCGGGCAGCACTTCCTTGTCATAGGCGACCAGCGCGGCCGCCGCGTCTTGCAGCGTAGCATACCGGCCGCTGGCGGTTGCGGCTATCCTACCGGCATGCCGACGTGGCGCTGCGCAAGGGCGACGGCCACGCGCGCGACATCGGTGCAATGAAAAAACAGTTGGCGGTCATGCGTTCGCAAGCGGTGATTTGATACACTGCGGCTGATGGCGGCCGTCGTGGCCGCTGATCTTGACTATCCTCACAGCCAGGAGTTCCCATGACACGCGCGCGCGGTTTTTTACCAGCTTCCTTATTGCCAGCTTCCTTGCTGATCTTGTTATTGCTGGCCTCCGGCGCCCAGGCCCGCGAGCGCCGCCATGCCGCGCCGGTCGGCGAGGCGGGGCAGTTCGACTATTACATGCTGTCGTTGAGCTGGTCGCCGTCGTATTGCGCCACGCGCAGCAATCCCGACGCGGACCCCGGCCAGTGCGGCAACGGGCGGCGGCTCGGGTTTGTGCTGCACGGCTTGTGGCCGCAATATGACAAGGGGTATCCGCAAAGCTGCTCGACGGCGCAATTGCCGGACAATGTACGGGCCAAATACGCCGGCCTGTATCCGTCGCCGAGCCTGATCGACCATGAGTGGCCGAAGCACGGCACCTGTTCCGGCCTGGCGCCGGCCGCTTATTTCGACTTGTCGGCCAAGCTGAAAAACAGCTTGCAGATTCCATCGGCCTATCGGCAGCCGGCCGCGCCGGTGCGGGTGACCTATAGCGACTTTACGCGCGCATTCCAGTCCGCCAACCCGGCGCTGGCCAGCAACGCGGTGCTGCCGTTCTGTACCCGTGGCGGCGAGTTTTTGCAGGAAATCCGGGTTTGCTACGACAAGAACGGCGCCTCGCAAAGCTGCGCGCCGCAAGAGTTGAAGCGTTCGCACAGCTCGTGCGGCCAGCCGTCGTTCCTGTTGCGCAGCGTGCGCTAATGCTGCGGGCCGAGGCCGATGCCGGCTAAGGCGCACTGAGCTGGGTATATTGGCGCGGCGACATGCCGAAGTGGCGGCGGAACAGTTTGGCAAAATGGCTGGGATTGGCATAGCCGGTTTGCATGACCACTTCGGTGATGCTCATCTCGGTCTGGCGCAGTAGTTGCGCGGCCGCCTGCATGCGTTTTTCTTGCTGGTAAGCGTGGATGGAATTGCCGTACAGCGCTTTAAAACCTTTCTTCAGTTTGCGCTCGTTCAAATTGACGGTCTGCGCCAGTTCGGCGATCGACCAGTTATAGTCCAAACGGGCCAGCAAACATTCGCGGGCCCGCTCCAGTTTGTGATGGTCGCGCTGTTGCAAGGTTGGCAGCTCGCCGTCCGGCGCCTCCGCAGCGACGACCAGGTCGTGCTCCGGCGTGTAATCGATATGCGTGATCTCCACCCCGTCGGCCGTGCTGGGCTGGCGCCGCATCTGTTCCAACTGCTGCACATTGGGAGACACATTATCCATGACTGCTCTCTAAAGTCGCGGCGCCAGGAGAGTTGGGCTGCACCATGATTATAGATGAGAATAAGTCTCATTACTAATATTTAAGCAATCTGCATGTTGATTGCGGCACCGCGATGAAGCCGGTGCGCGATCCTTTGCAGCTACACGGGCTTCAACTCTGATTGTTCCCAGTGCACAGGGACATTGATGATTTTTTTGATAATGCCGGACATTGCGGGAATGCGCAGATTCCCTATCAGGCGGTGCCGGCCCGCCATTGCCGGCCAGCACCGGGTAGCGCTTATTCTTCCGTATCGGCCAGCTCGACGATGGCGCGGGCCCAGGCGGCGTATTTCAGTTTCGCCAGGTCGCGCACGGTCTTGACGTTAAACGCTTCCTTCAGCAGCGCCGCATCCTTGGCGCTGACGCCTTGCAAGGCATCGACAGGCGCATCCGCGATTTCCTTGAGCGTTTTTTTCTCATAGGCTTTATCTACCGCTTTATTGATGTTCATGTGTTGATACTCCTCATGGTTAGGAACTTTAATTCTACATCGACTCATATCGATTTGATATTTCGATTGAAAGTTGCGTGCGGGAGCGTTTTAAGTTGTCTTGCGAGTAATTTTATTGTGTGTAAGATCATTGCATTCCGCATGGCACAGAGTCGTGTAAGATGAACTTGCGGTTTATGCACCGCGTCCTAGCGGTATTTCCTTGAATTGAATGTTATCGGGAGGTTCAGATGAGTTTGCTAGATCTTGCAGGACAGGCTTTGGGCGCATTGGGCAAGCAGACGCAGGACCCGGTGCCGCAGTCGGACTTGCTGTCCGGCGTGATGGGACTGATCAATAACGCCGGCGGTTTGCCTGGTTTGCTGCAAAAGCTGCAGGAGAGCGGCCTCGGCGACCAGGTGGCGAGCTGGATCGGCCATGGCGAAAACGCCGCCGTGTCGGGCGACCAGATCAAGGATGCGCTGGGCAGCGACACGCTGGCGAAGATTGCCGAACAAGCCGGCGTGGCGCCGGAACACGCGTCCACCGGCTTGGCGCAACTGTTGCCTCAGATCATAGACAAGCTGACGCCGAACGGCGCGGTGCCGGACAATGATTTGCTGCAACAAGGTTTGGGACTATTAAAAAGCAAGTTATTCGGCTGATCCAGCCGCTGTGACCAACGCCAGGCCTTGCGGTGCTGCCAGGCCTGGTGCTGGATATCAGGCCGCCAGCACGCCCAGTCCCAACTGCTCTGGCGTGAGTTCGCGTATCTTGGCCGGATGTTGCAGGCGCGCAGTATTGCCGTCGATAAGCTGCGCATAAAACACGCGTTTTTCGGCTTGGGTCAGGTTATTGTCGCGGCTGTCGATCAGCGCTGCCAGCATGTCGGCAGCGGCCTGTGCCATTTTCTGGATCGGCTGGCGCAGCGTGGTCAGTTTGTGGCTGAGCCAGGATGACGGTTCCAGCGCATCGAAACCGGCCACCGACATATGCAGCGGCACCTGGATGCCGAGTTCGTGGCGCGCCGTGTCGAGGCAGCCGATGGCCATCAGGTCATTGCCGCAAATCACGGCGTCGGGCGTGTGGCCGAGACGCTCGATGATGCTGCGCAAGCCGCGCCCGCCACTGGCGTAATCGTCGTTGCCGCTTACCACGATGGGCACCGGCAAGCCCAGTTCCAGCAAGCGTTCCAGCGCGCCGAGCTTTCGTTCTTGCGCCACCACCGAATCGCCGGGGCCGTCGATGAGGGCGAATTGGCGGTGGCCGGCGTGCGCCAGGCGCGACACCAGCTGGCGCGCCGCATCGGTTTGATCGCACACCACGGAATGGACCTGGTTGCCGCTCGCGCAGCGGTTGAACATGACCAGCGGCACATGGCGACGCTTGAATTCGGACAGTTGCTGGTCCGACAGGCGGGTCGCGGAAATCACGCCGTCGATCTGGTATTGCCATATGTCGGACAGGGTGCGCTCGATATCGCCTTCGCGTTCCAGCGTAAACAACAGCACGCGCTTGCCATGGCGGGCGATCCGCTGGCTCAGTTCAGACAGGGCTTGTGGGTAATGCAGGTTGGCCAGGTTGGAAATGATCACCGCGACCAGGTTGGAACGGCGCGTAATCAGGCTGCGCGCGGCGGCGTTGGGGATGTAGTCCAGGCATTCGGCGGCTTTCATCACGCGCGCATAGGTTGTCTTGGAAACACTCGCGCCGGGCTTGAAGCAGCGCGATACGGCCGATTGCGAGACGCCGGCCAGCATCGCCACGTCGTACGAGGTGACCCGGCGTTCAGTGCGCAGCGGCGGGGCGTTTAATTCGGGATCAGGCGGTTTGGACGACGATTTTATTTTTCGCATTATTCGGTTGGGCAAACCACGTATCTCGGGGTGGATCGGCGGTACAACAGGCCACCGGCCACGGCTTCAGCGTCGAGACAGAATAGCGCAAAAACTTACTCTGTGGCAAGAATATGTTCTTGTCTATGTTGCAAATTGCATGCTGAAGTCCTCAGCCGCCTGGGGCCGTTTCAATCGGGGTGATTGCAAGCGCCTTCGCCGTAAGGACTGATCCGGCCCGGCGGCGCCACGCGGCGGTCGCTGAAATCCTTGGCCAGCGTCGGCAGCGTCAGGCGCGTGCTGCTGACCGCCTCGGTGCCGGCCACGCTGCCGCGCACCGTCAGTTCGACTTGCACCCAGTAACCGTGGCTGCGCGGATAGTTCAGCGTCACTGTCGACAAGCCCAGCGCATTGGTCTGGCCGCCATTGCTGATGGTAATCGGGATGCCGGGATCGAGTACGCCGTTGCCGTTGATGTCATAGGCAGGGTCGTAGATGCCGTTGCGCAGCACGTCTTCATTGGCGCAGGTGTAGACCGGCGCCGCCGCCAGCCATACGCCGACATCGGGTGCCGCGGCCTGGTCGGCTTGCCAGATGAAACGGCCTTTGCGGTAAGAGGCGGGCCAGGCCGCCGCGCTGATGCTGACGCCCGGCACGGCATTGCCGGCCGCATCCGACACCAGGACTGCAAACTCCTTTTGCAGCAAGGTATTCGAATATTCAGTGGCACTATTGCCGGTGCCGAACTGGATCGACAGCGCCTTTTTCGCCACGGTCAGCCGGGTCCGGGCAATCGCCTGGCTGCTGTTGATGCCGGCAATGCGCGCCTCGATCAGGACGCCGTCCTTGCCGCTGTCGGCCGGGCCGGCGATATACACCGCTTGCGCCGCGCCATCGCTGCCGCTGCTGGCGCCGGACGGTTGTTGCAGATAGCCGCCGCTGGGATCGAGGATGATGGCGAAGTCGATGCCGGCGCCCTTGACCAGGTTGCTGGCGGCGCTGCCGTCGCGCACCACGGCGCTGAGCACGCTGCGTTCGGTGGCCGCCGTAGCGCTGTTGCTGGCCAGGATAGCCGGCTCGGCTTGCAGGCTGAGCCGCGCGCTGGCCGTCAGCGGCGCGACAAATTCGATGCGGGTGTGCGCCACCGGGCCGCCGGCCACGGCCGCGCTCAGCGTGGCGATGCCGGCGTTGGCCGATTTGACGAAGCTGCGCGGCAAGTCGCCCTGATGCAAGGCCAGCGCGCCATTCAGTGGCTGGCTGCACAGGACATCGCTATACAAGATACCGCGCGAGGTGCTCAGGCTGACCGTGCCGGACTGGCCGGCGCCCAGTTTTTCATAGCGCACATCGACTGCCTGGCAAGCGCCGGTGGCTACTTCCATCAGCCGTTCGGCGCCGTTGGCGTCGCTGCCCACGGCAGGCGTGATGCTCAGGTCGGTGCCGGCGATGGCCAGCGCGATCGACGCGCTGGCGCCCAGCGCCGATACGCTGACGGCGTCGGCGCCGAGGCGCGCGGCTTGCAGGCTGAGCGTGACCTTGCCCTGGGCATTGGTCAGCGTACTGTTTTTGGCCGATAGCGGATTGCCATTCTGGCTCGAGAATGCCAGCGTTGCGCCGGCGATGGGGCGGCTGGCCGAGTCGCGCAGGGTGATATTCAAGTCGGCGCTTTGTCCCAGCCGCAGCGCCACCGGACCGTCGATGACGACACTGGTGCCGACCACGTCGACGCTGCCGGTCGCGCTCTTGTCGCCGACCTTGGCGAGTATCTTGATGCTGCGGTTGGCGTTCGAGGCGCCGCTGCCGAGCAGCACCCTGGCGCGGCCATTCTTGTCGGTCACGCTGTCGGCGCCGCTCAATACGCCGGAATTGGCGCTGAAGCTGATCGCCGCGCCGGGCAGCGCGCTATTGGCCGCATTGGTCACCAGCGCGGTGATGCCGATCTCGCCGCCGGCCGACTTGATTTCAGTGGCGTCGAACAGCAGGCTGACCACGCTGGCCAGGTCGGCCGGCACCACCGGCGGAATGACGGGCGGCGTTACCGGCGGCGTCACAGGCGGATTAACGGGAGGAATCACGCCGCTGCCGCCGCAGCCGGCCTGGTTGCTCAGCGTGCAGCCATTGGCCGGCAGCGGATCCGCCGCGCCGCCGCCGCATCCCGTCAACAACAGGCCCATTGCCAAGCCGTAAGTCGCCATCGTTGTGTGCTTCAAGAGAACCCCCGCTGAAAAGCATGTTGCAACTGTGAAATGCCAATTTCTCAAGGGTATCTTTTGCAAACAAGCATGTTTTTGATGCAAAACAATATTGCGTGTTCGCCATAAATAGGCTGGCCAGGACGATATCTTGCTGGCGGCGTTTTTTTCTGCCGGTTTTTCTGGTAACATAACGCCCCTTTATTATATGAAGGGTCGACATGGCCAATGCTTGCGGCGTCGATTTCGGCACGTCAAATTCCACAGTGGGCTGGGTACGGCCCGGCCATCCGGTGATGCTGGGCCTGGAGGATGGCAAAACCACCTTGCCATCGGTCGTTTTCTTCAATGCCGAAGACGAGGAAGTCAGCTTTGGCCGCGCCGCGCTGGCCGGCTACCTGGCCGGTTACGAGGGGCGCTTGATGCGTTCGCTCAAGAGCTTGCTGGGCACCAGCCTGATCGACGGCCAGACCGAAGTGGGCGGCCGCGCGCTGCCGTTCCGGCTGCTGTTGTCGCAATTCATCGGTGAAGTAAAGCGCCGCGCCGAACAGTCGGCCGGCCGCGAATTCACGTCGGCCGTGTTCGGCCGTCCGGTGTTCTTCATCGACGATAATCCCGTCGCCGACCAGCTGGCCCAGGATACGCTGGCCGAGGTGGCCCGTTCGGTCGGATTCAAGGATGTCGCGTTTCAATTTGAACCGATCGCGGCGGCCTTCGACTACGAGTCGCAGATCGACCGCGAAGAACTGGTCCTGATCGCCGACATCGGCGGCGGTACTTCGGACTTTTCGCTGGTGCGCCTGTCGCCGGAACGGGCCGGAAAAGTGGAGCGGCGCGAGGATATCCTGGCCAACGGCGGGGTGCATATCGGCGGCACCGATTTCGATAAATACCTGAGCTTGTCGTCGGTGATGCCTTTGCTCGGTTATGGCAGCCGCCTGAATAATAATAGCGAAGTGCCGTCCAGCTATTATTTCAACCTGGCCACCTGGCACACCATCAACCTGGCCTACACCAAGAAAATCTGGGTGCAACTGGCCGATGTGTGCCGCGATGCGCGCGAGCAAGACAAGATGGGCCGCCTGCAAAAGCTGATCGACGAGCGCGCCGGCCACTGGCTGGCGATGAAGGTCGAAGAGGGCAAGATCGCCTTGTCCGATAGCGCCGAAGTGCAGCTGGAACTGGATCGCTTGCGGCCGGCGCACAGCCTGACCTTGCAGCGTTCGCAATTCAACGAGGCGATCGGCCATCTGTGCGGCTCGGTCGAACAAACCGTGCTGAACTTGCTGCGCGACGCGGGCGTCAAGCCGGAACAGGTCGATACCGTGTTTTTCACCGGCGGTTCCAGCGGCGTGGGCTTGCTGCGCCAGCAGATCGCGGCGCTGGTGCCGGCCGCGCGCAAGGTCGAGGGCGATTTGTTTGGCAGCATCGGCGCCGGTTTGGCGCTGGATGCGGTGCGCAAGTTTGCGTAATGCCGGGCCGCGCCGGATAATCGCTGTTTACTTGCCTGCAACCGTAGTACACAGCATGAAAGATTGTCGATGAATGTGTTTGAAAAACCGATCGTCATGATCGACTTTGAAACCACCGGTTTGTCGCCCGACATGGGCGACCGCATCACCGAAGTGGCCGCCTTGCGCATCGTTAACGGGCAAGTGGTGGATCGTTATGTGTCGTTGATCAATTGCAATGTGCGGATCCCGTCGTTCATCACCGGCCTGACCGGCATCAGCCAGGCCATGGTCGATGGCGCGCCGCCGGTGGCGCAGGTGGTGCCGCGCTTGCTGGACTTTATCGGCAACGACGCCTTGTCGGCCCACAACGCCAGTTTCGATGAAAAATTCCTGCGCGCCGAAAGCGCCCGGCTCGGGCTGGCGCCGGCCCACCAAAGCCTGGTGTGCTCGCTGAAATTGTCGCGGCGGGTGTTTCCCGGCATGTCCAGCTACAAGCTGGGCTTGCTGTCCAGCCAGCTTGGCATTGCCTTCAACAGCGCGGCCCACCGGGCCGAATCGGATGCGGAAGTGGCGGCCCAGGTATTGATCCATATCGGTCGCCATCTGGGCCGCACTTACGGCATCGCCGATGTCGACCCGGACCTGCTGGTGGCGCTGAACCGTCTCGCCGCGGCCAAGGTGCCGCAATTCCTGCAAAAGCAAGCCGCATCGACCAGGTGAAACGAGCTCGTCAAATTAATAATAATTTGATATCTCTCTTGCGCGCAATCAAACCCAAGCGTCTGGCTGGTTTTATAATTTAGGCAACACATATTTCTTTGCCCTGATCCGTCGTCTTTTTACCGGCGGCCGGTCGTGTGGCGGACCTATTCGATGTTGATCTGAGTGCAGGGGATGCGCATGGACAATCGTCATACAGCCAAGGATAGTTACCAGGCTTATGTCTGGTTTCGCACGGCCGCCGAGCAAGGCAATCCTTACGCGCAATTTAATCTCGGTTTGATGTATAAAAAAGGCGAAGGCATCGCGCAAGACGACGAGCGCGCCTTTATCTGGCTGCGCCTGGCCGCCTTGCAAGGTTTGGCGTTTGCCCAGAACCATTTGGGGGCGATGTATTACTACGGCCGCGGTATCAGCCAGAGCGACGCCGACGCGGTGCTGTGGTTCCGCCGCGCCGCCGCGCAAGGCGATGCCTCGGCGCAGCAAAACCTGGGACAAATGTATAAAAAAGGCCGTGGCGTGCGGCAAAACGATGAAATGGCGCTGGCCTGGTTTTACCGCGCTTCCGAGCAAGGCGTGGCCAGCGCCCAATCGCTGCTGGGCGAAGCGTATTCGCTGGGCCGCGGGGCTAAGCAAAACGATGCGCTGGCGCTGGCGTGGTTCCGCAAGGCCGCCTTGCAGGGCGATGCCATGGCGCAATTGAACCTGGGGCTGGTGTACAAGCGCGGCCAGGGCGTGCCGCAAAGCGATGTGCAGGCGCTGGCCTGGTTCCGCCAGGCGGCAGCGCAAGGCATGGCGGTGGCGCAGCGCCAACTGGGCGTGGCGTATGCGGAAGGCAAGGGCGTCGCGCCAGACCAGTTGCGCGCCTATGCATGGCTGCTGCGCGCGGCCGAGAAAAGCGATGCTGACGCGCAATTCAATCTCGGTGTAATGCTGGCGCGCGGCCAGGGCGTGGCGCAGGATGAAAGCGAGGCGCTGGCCTGGTATGAGCGGGCCGCCTTGCAAGGTCATGCGCTGGCGCAATACAACCTGGGCGGCATGTATGCCGGCGGGCGCGGCATCGAGCGCGACTTGCGGCAGGCGTTGTTGTGGTACCGCAAGGCCGCCGAACAGGGCGCGGCGAATGCGCAATTCAACCTGGGCGTGATGTATGCGAATGGCCACGGCGTCGAGCGCGATGATAAGCAAGCCGTGTTGTGGTACCGCACGGCGGCCGAACAGGGCGACGCCAGCGCGCAAAATAACCTGGGCGTGATGTATGCCAACGGCCAGGGCGTGCCGCAAGACGATGCGCTGGCGGTAAGCTGGTATAACCGTGCCGCCGACCAGGGCCATGCGCTGGCCCAATATAACCTGGGCGGCATGTATAACAGCGGGCGCGGCGTCAGCAAGGATCCGGTGCGCTGTTATATGTGGATTTCGCTGGCCGCCGAGGCGGGCGACGAAACCGCCAACAGCAATAAAAGCGTCATCGGCGGCAGGCTGTCGCCCGATGAAATCGGCTCGGCGCAAGACTTGACCGTGCAATGGCACCGCAGCCACCCGGCCCTGCCTGATTCCTGATGCGTGATTGCTGGCCGGGCGCTGGCCTCGCCGTGTGCCTGCTCGGCGCGGCTGCCGGCCAGGCTACTCCGTCTCTGCGCAGCCGGCAGGGCGCGGCGCGGTTTGCTGGCGGCGGTCCAGGAACAGGCTGTTGCCGTGGATTTTCTTGGCTTGTTTCTTCGCTTCGGCCGCCGCCGTGGCGATCTGGTGGTGCGTGTAATACTGGCGCGCCTCGACCTTGATCACGCCCAGCGACAGGCTGATCAGCGAATAAAACACTTTTTTCCCTTGCCGGTCTTCACTCAGGTAACCGCCGCGCTCGCGGTCGTCGATGCTGTAAAAATCTTGTATGCCGAACGCAAACCGCTCCAGCATGGCGTTGCAGCGGCTTTCCCAATCCTCGCTCTGGAACAGTATCATGAAGTCGTCGCCGCCGATATGGCCGATGAAATCGCGGTTCGGATCGCAATGTTCGCTGAGGATTTGCCCGGTCAGCTGGATCACGTCGTCGCCCTTGCGGTAGCCGTAGACATCGTTGAACGGCTTGAAATTGTCCAGGTCGCAATAGCATACCCAGAAGCGCGTGCCGCTTTGCAATAAACGGTCGATGTGTTCGTTGATCGGCACATTGCCCGGCAGCTGTGTCAGCGGATTGGCGTAGCGCGCCGCATTGATTTGCATTTGCGTGATTTCGCGCATCAAATCGTGGCCGGTGCCCATGCCCAGGTAGCGGCCCTGGTCGGTGATGATGAAGCCGTTGAACAAATGATGGGCGTCGGCCTGCACCATGATGAAACTCAAGTCTTGCAGGCTGGTATCCTGGTCGGCGATCAGCGGCTTGGCGTCCATGAACAGCCGGCACGACTTCTTGCCGTACAGTTCACGCTGATACGGGCGGGCGAAATGGTCGATCATGTCGAAGCGGCTGATCAGGCCTTGCGGCACGCCATCGTCGACTACCGGGATGATCATCAGCTTCGGGTCCTTGACGAAAATTTCGTAGACTTCATTGTTATTGGTGGTTGACGGCACCGACGGCACGCGGTGCAAGAGTTTTAAGATAGTCACCGCGTTTTTCTCGAATCCGCTACGTTGGGGATATACCGCAACGCCATTGCGCCCCAGCGCCTTGACGACTTCGGCCGGCAACTCCCTGGCCGGGACCGCATGCGGACGGCCCAGATGGTAGCCCTGGCCGAACGCCACGCCGAGGTCGCGCAAGACCAGCAGCTCGGTTTGAGTTTCGATGCCTTCGGCGATCACCAGCGTGCCGGATTTTTCGGCGATTTCCTGGATCGAGCGCACGAATTGCAGCTTGACCGGGTCGTGATTGATGCCCTGGATAAAATGCATGTCGATCTTGACATATTCCGGCCGCAATTCCGACCACAGGCGCAGGCTGGAAAAACCTTCGCCGAGGTCGTCGATAGCGATTTGAAAGCCCATATTGCGGTAATGCAGCACCGCCTCGCGCATCAAGTCATAGTCATAGGTCGGCTGGTTTTCGGTCAGCTCGATGATCACGCGCTCCGGATTGATGCCGATTTGTTCGATGTATTCCAGCGTGTCGCCATGCCGCGCATTGTGCGCCAGCAAGCATTCCGGACTGACGTTCAAGAATAACTTGCCTGGCAAATCCAGTTGCGCAAAACATTCCAGCACCACCTGGCGGCATAGATGCTCGACTTCGAGGCTCAGCTTGTGGGCGCGGGCGATCTTGAACAAATTCATCGGCGCATGCAGCGGACTGTCCGACGGGCCGCGTATCAAGCCTTCGTAAGCGATGATTTCGCCGCTGTGCATCTGGATAATCGGCTGGAACAGCGCAGTCAGATTGCGTTCGGCGATAATTTCCAGCAAATGTACTCCGGCCAGGTCGTCGCTGGTCTTGCTGTCGATCGCATGGCTGGTGGCGGCTTTCAAATAAGCCACGTTGGATGGCGGCGCTGTTGCGGCCGCCGGCGCCTGGGGCAGGGTCACGATATTGTTCACTTGGATAGCCTGGGCACAAAGAGGGGGTGGTTGGCATGGCACCTGACAAGGTTGTCGACACGGGGCCATGGTCAACTTGGCTATGTTAATCAGGCTTTATGACAAGTCCATGACAACTTTATGATTTACGGAAATATTTCAAATTAAAATCAGTGATACAGGGCAAATCTGCTTACGCTTGCTTTTACGCAAGCGCTACAATACGAGGCAGCGCATTTTGTCTAGCTAGCTACTTTTTTTGCCTTTTTGACAGCCCAACCAGAGAGTCAGCCCATGTTGTCCAAAGTTTTAGTGTCCACCGCCTCGCTGGCTTGTTTGCTGGCTGTGTCGGGCGGTGCGGCCGCCAGCGCCGTTGAGGTGCAAGTGTTCGATTCCAATGGCAAAGTCTTGCCGGATGTGGCGGTGTATGCTGAACCGGATGGCGGGGCGACGCCTAAAACCTTGCGCGCCGGCGAAATTGCGCAAAAGAGCTTGAAGTTCGTGCCGCTGATGACGGTGATACAGACCGGCAGCACGATTTCCTTCCCGAACAATGACAAGGTGCGGCACCACATCTATTCCTTTTCGGCGCCGAAGAAATTCGACCAAAAGCTGTACGCCGGCGATGCCGCCGCCCGGCAAGTGTTCGACAAGCCCGGTACAGTCGTGTTGGGCTGCAATATCCACGACAAGATGCTGGCCTATATCCGTGTCGTCGACACCCCGTATTACGCCAAGACCGATGAAGCGGGCGACGCCAGGATCGAGCTGCCGGCGGGTAAATATATTTTGAAAGCATGGCATTATCAAAGTACCGGCGGCCAGCCTTCCGAACAAGTATTGGTGGTCAAGGGGGCCGAAGCGCAAAAGGCCACCTTTAAACTGGCCTTGAAAGCCGTCGCCACCGGCGATGTCGCCGCTGCCGCGCACTAGGCCGCTGCATGCGTTTCCGTAGTCTCGAAAGCCGCATTGTCACGCTGTTCCTGGTGTTGATCGTGGTCGTGCAATTGTCTGGCCTGGTGGCGATCCGCCAGGGCATCGACAGCAATGCGCGGCGCGCCATCAGCAGCGAGCTGGGTAATGGCGCCAAGGTATTCCGCCGCCTGCTCGACCAGAATGCGCAAAAGCTGCGTTTTGGCGCCAGCGTGCTGGCGCGCGACCGGGCCTTCGTGGAAGCCATCGGCAACGATGAAAACGACGACCGCGCCACCATCCAGTCGGCGCTGGAAAATAGTGGACGGCGCATCAACGCATCGCTGACGATGCTGGTCAGCGCCGAGCATCAAATCAAGGTGTCGACCGACGAGAGGCAATCGGCCGGCCTGGAAAAACTGGTGCTCAGCATGCTCGACCAGGCCGAAGCGTCGGAAGGCGCGGACGGCATCGCCATCGTCGGCCGGCGGCCGTATCAAATCGTGGTGGTGCCGGTGCGCGCGCCGATCACGATTGCCTATGTCGTGATGGCGTTTCCGATCGATCATCAGTTGGCCAATGAAATGCGCGAGATTTCGTCGCTGCAAGTCGACATCCTGACCCGCGACGTGGCCGGCGCCTGGCTGTCGACCGCCTCGACCTTGCCGGCCGTCGCCGTCAATCCGGTGGTGGCGCAACTCCAATCGATGAAGGCCGCGCCATCGGTGCCGTTCGACCTGGATATCCAGGGCAGCAAATACAGTGCGCGGCTGCTGCTGATCGGCGAGGACGCCGGCCAGGTCGCCAGCGTGGTACTGACCCGTTCGATCGATGAAGCCACCGCCGAATATTCCAGCTTGCAACGCTTGCTGCTGGGCTTGACGATGCTGGGCATCGCGGTCGCCAGCGTGGCCAGCATCTTGACGGCCAAACGCATCGCCCAGCCGCTGAGCCAGTTGGCCGATACCGCCAAGCGGCTGGAGCAGGGCGATTACAAGGCCAGTATCGATTTGAACCGGAATGACCAGATCGGTGCGCTGGCGCAAGCGTTTAACAGCATGCGCGAAGGGATCGCCAAGCGCGAGCAGGAAATCCGCCGGCTGGCGTATTGGGATACGCTGACCAATTTGCCGAACCGCGCCCAGTTCGTGCTGTTGCTCGACGATGCGCTGGTCGAGGCGGCGCGGCGCGGCCAGCCGATCTTCGTGCTGATGATGGACCTGGACCGTTTTAAACATGTCAACGACGTCATGGGCCACGGTTTTGGCGATGCGTTGCTGCGCCAGGTGGCCGGGCGCTTGCAGGAACAATTGACGGCGATCCGCTTTCATGCGGCGCAGGTGGCGCGGCTGGGCGGCGATGAGTTCGCGATCCTGCTGCCGGGTGCCGAACTGGAACAGGCGCAAGTGGTGGCCGGCGCGATCTTGCGGGCGCTGGAAACGCCGCTGTCGCTGGACGACCAGATGGTCGATATCGGCGCCGGCCTCGGCATCGCCGGTTTCCCGCTGCACGCCAATTCGGCGGCGGCGCTGATGAGCATGGCCGAAGTGGCGATGTATGCGGCCAAGCAGCGCAACGATGGCGCGGTGGTGTATGACGCGGCGATGGACAAGGGCAGCGACAAGAGCTTGTCGCTGCTCAGCGAATTGCGCAAGGCCATCGAGCGCGATGAGTTCCGGCTGCATGTACAGCCCAAGATCATGCTCGGCAGCGGCCAGGTGGTCGGGGTCGAGGCGCTGGTGCGCTGGGTGCATCCGGAGCGCGGCAATGTCTTCCCCGATGAATTCATTCCATTTGCCGAACAGACCGGTTTTATTCGCGTGCTGACCCGCTGGGTGCTGGAAAAATCGGCTGCGCTGTGCCAGGAATTGATACAGCAGGGTGTATTCCTCAAAATCTCGGTGAATTTGTCGACCCGCGATTTGCTGGACCAGGACTTGCCGGCCAAGTTTGCCGATATCTTGCTGCGTCACAATCTGGCGCCATCGTCGTTCTGCCTGGAAATCACCGAAAGCGCGATCATGGACGACCCGGTACGCGCCCAGACCACGCTGGAGCGGTTGCATGCGATGGGCGTCGATTTGTCGATCGACGATTTCGGCACCGGATATTCATCGCTGGCATACCTGAAGCGCTTGCCGGTCGACGAATTGAAAATCGATAAATCGTTTGTCTTGAATATGGAAAACGACGAGGGCGATACCAAGATCGTCCGCTCGACCATCGACCTGGGGCACAATATGGGCTTGCGGGTGGTGGCCGAAGGCATCGAAAGCGAAGCGGTATGGCGCTTGCTGGCCGAGCTGGGCTGCGACCAGGGGCAAGGTTATTTCATGAGCCGGCCGATTCCGGCCGATCAATTGTCGGGCTGGCTGGGCAAATGGCGTTCGCCGATTATCGTTGGCGCCGCAATCTCCGACGACGAGGTAACCGAAGCCGCCAAATAAAAAATGGCGGTACTTCAAGATAACAATGCTTTAAAAGTCATGATACGCGCTATGATTTGTATTCCCTCATACAAACAAACAGACGGACGACCCATGCAATTACGTAGTGCAACCATCCTGTTCAGCCTGATGGCCGCGTTCGGCGCTTCCGCGCTGGCGCAAACCTGCCCGGCCGGCGGCCCGGCCGTGACTTATCCGGTGAGCAAGAAAATCGACCAGCAAGACAATTATTTCGGCACCCAGGTAGCCGATCCTTACCGCTGGCTGGAAGATGCCAATAGTGCAGAAACGCATGACTGGGTGGTCGCGCAAAACCAGCTGACGCAATCGTACCTGGGCCAGATTCCGGCCCGCGGCGCCATCAGGCAGCGCCTGACCACGCTGTGGAATTACGAGCGCTACAGCGTGCCGTACAAGGAAAGCGGTCGGTATTTCTACAGCCGCAACGACGGTTTGCAAAACCAGTCCGTGCTGTACACCCTGAAAAGCCTGGCCGACAAACCGCGCCTGCTGCTCGACCCGAACACGCTGGCGGCTGACGGCACCGTGGCGCTGGCCGGCACGGCAGTGAGCCCGAACGGCAAATACCTGGCTTACGGCACGGCCGCCTCCGGTTCCGACTGGAACCAGTGGAAAGTGCGCGACATCGATACCGGCAAGGATTTGAGCGACAAGCTGGAATGGGTCAAGTCGTCGGGCGCGTCGTGGCTGAAGGACAGCAGCGGCTTTTTCTACAGCCGCTACGACGAGCCGAACGAAGCGACCAAATTGGCCGACGTTAACTATTTCCATAAACTGTATTTCCATAAAATCGGCACGCCGCAAAGCAGCGACGTGCTGGTCTACGACCGCCCGGACCACAAGGAATGGGAATTGAACGGCCAGGTCAGCGATGACGGCCATTACCTGGTCATTACCGCGCATCCCGACACGTCGCCGAAAAACCTGATCTTCATCAAGGACTTGCGCCAGAAGGACGGCAAGGTCGTGGGCTTGCTGGACGCCTACGATGCATCGTACAACTTCATCGACAACGACGGCCCGGTGTTCTGGTTCATGACCGACAACAAGGCGCCGAAATCGCGCGTGGTGGCGATCGACATCCGCAAGCCGGGGCAAGCGAACTGGAAGGAACTGGTGCCGGAAAGCGCACAAACGCTGGTCTCGGCCAGCACCCTGAACCGCCAGTTCGTGCTGGAATACCTGAGCGACGCGCACAGCCTGGTCAAGGTTGCCGACTTGACGGGCAAGCCGGTGCGTGAGATCGCCTTGCCGGGCCTGGGCACGGTCAGCGGTTTCCACGGCAAGCGCGGCGACAGCGAGACGTTTTATTCCTACGCCAGCTTCACCACGCCGGCGACGATTTACCGCTACGACATGAAAACCGGCGAGAGCAGCATCTACCGTCAGCCGAAGGTCGATTTCGACCCGGCCGCGTTTGATGTGCGCCAGCAATTTTTCACCAGCCGCGACGGTACCAGGGTGCCGATGTTCATCGTCTCGAAAAAAGGCATCAAGCTCGATGGCAGCAATCCGACCTATCTGTATGGCTATGGCGGCTTTAATATTTCGCTGACGCCGAATTTCTCGGTGGCCAACCTGGCGTGGGTCGAAATGGGCGGTGTCTACGTCGTTGCCAACCTGCGCGGCGGCGGTGAATACGGCGAAGCGTGGCACCAGGCCGGCACCAAGCTGAACAAGCAAAACGTGTTCGACGATTTTATCGGCGCGGCGGAATGGCTGATCGCTAACAAGGTTACCTCGCCGCAAAAACTGGCGATCGGCGGCGGCAGCAATGGCGGCCTGCTGGTTGGCGCGACGCTGACGCAGCGTCCGGAACTGTTCGCCGCGGCCATTCCGCAAGTGGGCGTGATGGACATGTTGCGCTTCCAGAAATTCACCGTCGGCGGATCGTGGACCTCGGACTACGGCTCGTCCGACGATGCCGACCAATTCAAGGCCTTGCTCAAATATTCGCCGCTGCACAATTTGAAACCGGGCTCGTGCTACCCGGCGACGATGGTCACCACGGCCGACCACGACGACCGCGTCGTGCCTGGCCACAGTTTCAAGTTCGCCGCCGCTGCGCAAGCGGCGCAGGGCGGCGCGGCGCCGGTGCTGATACGCATCGACGTCAAGGCCGGCCATGGCGCCGGCAAGCCGACCAGCAAGCAGATCGAGGAAGTCGCGGACCGTTGGGGTTTCCTGACCCGCGCCTTGCAGATGGATGTGCCGGCCCAGGCGGCAGCACAATAAGAGCCTATGCCAGTAGCGAGCGTCGTCTGCTGGCAGCGTATCGGCAGCGCGGACCAGGCGTGAGGAGCAAGCGTGGCGGGCCACGCGACGACGAGCAACGCAGTCCCCGCTACTGAGGAGCGCCAGAAGAGGGCGTATTCATCTATCCGAGCTCGACACCCTGTTGCCGCCACTGCAGCGCACTTTCTACCTGATACGCCAGGTGCACAAGATCTTGTCGCCCCGGCTGCACAGTTTTTTGCAACGTTGCCGCCAGCAGCCTACATGATTCACTCCTGCCATTCCATATACACGTTGGCGCGCTGATAGTGCGCTTCGGACGGTGGCCGTTGCGCATGCATGAAGCCGGCACTTTCATACAAGGCCAGCGCCGGCTGCAATTTGCTGTTCGATTCCAGGTAGAGCAGGGCGGCGCCACTGGCCCGGTAAGCGGCCAGCGCCCGTTCCAGCAGGCGCCGGCCGACACCGAGACCCTGGCAAGCCGGCGTTACGGCCATCTTCGATAATTCCAGCTTGCCGTCACCGGCATCGATCAGCGCGCAGGTGCCGACGATGGCGCCATGCAACCGCGCCAGGAAAATCGCGCCGCCGGGCGCCAGGATCGACGTCTGCGGATCGGACAGCACCAGGTCGTCGATCGCTTCGACATAAAAATAGCGTTCCAGCCATTCGATGTTGAGACGCTTGAAATCGGCCGCATACTCCGGCTGGAAGTCGATGATTTCCAGCGCAGCCTGTTCCCGCGCGCGCTTGCGGGCGGCGATCAGTTCGGCAAAGGCGCTGGCTTGCAATTGGCTTTCGACCCGTCCCAGCGTGGCCAGCAAGGCATCGGTATTATTGCTCAGCAGCACATCGATAGCGGCCTGGATATCGGCCCACAGCGGCTGCATGCCTTGCATCAGCGCCCGGCCTTCGTCGGACAGGGCCAGCAGGCGGCGCCGCTCATCGGTCGGCGACGACATTTCGGTGACCACGCCGGCATCGAGCATCTTGCGCCCCAGTTGCACCACGATAGGGTGGCTTTGGCCGATTTGCGCCGCCAGCGCGGTAATCGAGGTCGGGCCGTTATCGCGTAGCAAAAATAGAAGGGGGAAGCAGCGCGACGACAGCGCCACGCCGGCCGCTTGGTAGGATAGGTCGACGCCGGCATACAATTGGTCCGACAGGCGCCGCAGGCGGCTGGCCAGCAGCAGCGAGCCGTAATTATGCAAAGTACTCATGGTGATAATATCCGTAACAAGTTACGTATACTATGATGACAATCTATTGCCCATGTCAACCTTATTGTCATTCGGCGAGGATGGGCCGTTTTAAAAGCAGCCTCATCAATTATTTAGGATTTGTCCTAGTCAAAAGAAAGCGGACTCCGACTGCCGATCCGATGCCGTCTGCGTACACTGGAATTCTGTGCCGGCGATTGCCTGCGGCGCAGCTCATTCAAACGCAAGATTTCATGATCGGAGACCGAGATGGCGGATATTCAATCTGGAGTGGACGGTGTGGTCAGGCGCGATTTGTTAAGCTCGCGCATCAATGCCTTGGACTGGGTCGCCTTGATCCTGTTGATTGTCGGGGGACTCAACTGGGCGCTGGTCGGCTTGTTCAATATCGACCTGGTGGCCAGGATACTGGGCGACATGACGACGGCGTCGCGTATCATCTATGTGCTGGTCGGACTGGCGGCGGTGTATTCGATTTACCTGTGCGTCAAGATGATGCCCAAGACCAGTACTTGACGATTGTCGCTGGGTACGATGCCGGTCGGCGCCCAGTCTGAACGCTTGCGCGAATTACCAAGCGGGTGACCACAGCCTCAAGAAGGTGGGCGTCAACCCACAGCGCGCCGAATACGGCCAAACCTGGCAGGCTCGGACCGCGGCAGCGGGGGACCGGGTAATCCCCCGCTCGCCATTTGCCTGTCGCCGGGCATGCACTTGACGAACCTGGCCTCCCAAAAAGTTGACTGGAGTCATCAGGTTAAAGGGCCAGCAATTGCCCAATATTCCACATCCATAGTACACTTGCCTAGAAAGCAAAACGGTAGAGTCCGGCTCTGGAAAACGGAGGCCGCTGCTTGCCCGAGGATGGGGAGGGTGGCGCGCACTGTTTCGGTAAAGGCATACTTCTCGATGCATTGACGGCGGATCACAGGCTTGCCGAGCGCAGCATGGGTTCCCCTGGTGCTAACCTTGGCCGGCGGTTTGGTTGATTCTTGCCGCCCGGCAACTTGATAGTGTTCAATCGTGTATTCACAATCGCAAATCGATCCGGTGGTCAGTTTCCGTAATACGCAAAATGAAACAGTGCGTGGCACGCTTGTCAATCTCCAAAAGAATTCCCTGGTGATGGAAATTTACAACCCTTACTCCATCCTGCAAGTCAGTGAAGTCTTGAATGAGTTGACGGTGCGCATCGGTACCAAGCATGCTTATGTCGGCAAGGCGGTGGTGATCAGCATGGTCAATACCGGACTGACCGCGATCGTTTCGGTCGGCCTGCTCGACGATTGGAGCGAATTGAGCAACGTGGTGCTGCTCAAGGGCGAGATCGGCAAGGAAGCCAGCAACTTTGTCGACGGCTGGAATGAACGGCGCCTGATACGCCGCGATTACCAGATCGTGGTCAATGATTTGCGCGCCTATCTGTCGGAAGTGGCGCGCTGGGTCGAACAAGTCGATATATCTGATTCCTTGCCGAAGGAAAATGGCCGTTTGCGCGCCGATGTGTTCGATGAGTTGGCGACCCCGCTGATGCGGCGCACCCAGGATTATTTGCGGAAGCTGGAATACGAGGCGGCGCAAGTCGACCAGGAACATGCACCAGCGCACCGCGCTTTCGCCCAGGCCGCGCTGCATCCGCTGATCATGCGCGCGCCGTTCGTGTTCCGCACCTTTACCAAGCCGCTCGGTTATGCCGGTGATTATCAAATGGTGAACCAGTTGATGGATGATCCGCGCCAGGGGCCGAGTACGTATTTTCAGATCGTCAACGCGGTATTCCTGCAAGCCGCGGTCGCCATTGCGCACCGCAACCGCATCGATATCCTGGTCGACTTCCTGAAGCAGTGCGCCGACCAGGCGCGCGCCGCCGGGCGGACATTCCGCATCCTGAACGTCGCTTGCGGGCCGGCCATCGAAATCCAGCGTTTCATGCAAACCTATCCCGATCCCGGTGCGCTATCGTTTGAATTGCTCGATTTCAGCGCTGAAACACTGGACTGGACCCGCGACCGTCTGGCGTCCATCATGGAAAGCAATGGCAAGCCGGTACAGATCGACTATGTCCAGGATTCGGTGCACAATCTGCTCAAGCGGCGCAATGGCGCGCTCCCGGAGCAGGCGCAGAATCAGGCCCAGGATCAGAACCAGGACCAGGCCGGCAGTTACGACGCCGTGTATTGCGCCGGCCTGTTCGATTATTTGTCGGACAAGGTTTGCGCCCGGCTGATGACGCATTTTGCGTCGCGGGTGCGTCCCGGTGGCCGGCTATTCGTTACCAATGTCCATTCCGTCAATCCGAGCCGGTTTGGCATGGAGCATTTATTGGAGTGGCATTTGATTTATCGCGATGAAGCCGGTATCGAAGCCTTGCTGCCCGAGCAAGCCAGGCAGCGCAAAGTCTATGTCGACGCAACCGGGGTCAACCTGTTTGCCGAAATGAGTATTCATTGATGGCTGGCCGCGTCTCATGGGCAAGTCGGAAAACCGTTACGAGCAAGCCCAATGCCGGGCCGGGCGGCGCAGCCGCACGGCAGGTAGCGGGATGCCGGGTCAGCGAGCAACGCAGGCCCGGAAGTGGGCTGCGCGGCAGGTTTTTCGAGGTGCCCTCATGACACAAGCCATGCACGCCGGTTATGCGGCGGTGCTGCGCGATTTCCGCCGCGAATTCAGCCGGGGCGCCGCGTACACCTGTATCGTCCTGATTTTATTGGGCGTGATGCTCGATTACGCCTTGTACCCGCAAATGCAAGCCGGTTTCGCCGGCGCGCGCATGCTGGCGGCGGCGGCGGTGTTTGGCGTGATCTTGCTGATGCGCACGCGCTGGGCGCTCAACCGCATCCAGTGGCTGACCTTTGCATGGCTGCTGGCGCCGCAGGTCATGATTGCCTGGATGATCAGCGTTACCGAAGGGGCGGCGTCGATTTATTATGTCGGCCTGTCGCTGGCGATTTATTCATCCGGCATCGTGCTGGCCTTCGGCCTGTGGCAAAACCTGGTGTTCGGCGCAATTTCCTATTTGCTGTATGTGATCGCCTGCTTGAGCCATCCCAGCGGCCTGGAACCGCACGCATCGTTTATCGTCAATTCGCTGTTCCTGGTCATGTCGGCGACGGTCAGCGCGGTGTTTACCTACTTCAACGAACGGGCCCGTTTTATGCTATTTCAGTTGAAGGCGGAAGTGGCGGAAAAAAACAGCCAGCTCGAAATCACGAATAAAGACTTGGCCGATATCAAGGGCCAGATGTTGCAGCAAGAGAAAATGGTGGCGATCGGCACCTTGGCGGCCGGTTTGCTACATGAAGTCAATAATCCGGTGAACTATTGCATGATGGCTATCGAAGTGGCGATTGAAGATCCGGCCGCCAAGAATAGTCCCTTGCTGACCGAATGCCTGACCGACGCCAAGGAAGGCATGTTGCGGGTGCAGCACATCGTGTCCGACTTGAAAACCTTTGCTTACCGGAAAAGCGGCAACCAGCTTGCCGGTGCGCATTTTGCGTTGGCGCGCGCGCTGGATTCGGCGGCGCGGCTGGTCGGCCATGAAATCAAGTATGTGACGATACGCCGCGATTTGCCGGACGATACCGTGGTGCGCGGCGACGAGGCGGCGATTGTCGGCGTGCTGATCAATTTGCTGGGCAATGCGGTACTGTCTATGCGCAAAGGCAACAAGCCGCCGTTTGAAATCGACGTGACGGCGCGCTGGGACGGCGACCGGCTGCGTGTCACCGTGCGCGATAACGGCCCCGGCATCGCGCCGGAAAACCTGGCGCGGGTATTCGAACCGTTCTTTACCACCCGTGAAGTGGGGCAGGGCCTGGGCTTGGGGCTGAGTATCAGTTACGGCGTCATCGAACGCCATGGCGGCACCTTGTTTGCGGAAAGCGCGGTCGGGCTATGGGCCGCCATGCATTTTGATTTGCCGCGCCATGTGTGGCAGGCGGCTTAGAGCCTATCCCAGTAGTGAGCGTCTTGTTCTGGCCGCGCATCGGGAGCGCGGACCAGGCGTGAGGAGGACGCGTGGCGGGCCACGCGACGACGATCAACGCAGTCCCCGTTCCTGAGGAGCGCCAGAACAGGGCGTATTCATCTACTGGGATAGGCTCTTAGCACCCATCCCGGCAGGGAGCGTCGCCGGATGGCTGCTGAGTGGCCGTCAGCAGGCGCTGTATTCTCTGCCGGGATAGGTTCTTGGATGGCGGCATCGAACGGCGCCTGTGTTTCAGCGTGTCCGCGCGCGCATCCGGATCAGCGATAATGGTTTCGGGATAGCGTCGGCCGTGTTGCAGCGGCTGTCGGCCGATCCGGTGGCGCTGCATGGGCAGGCTGGCGGCAGTGGCCGGGACTTGATTTTTACTAGCGTATCATGCAATCCTCCGGCGGCAATATCCAGGTGGCGACGCAGCAAGGGCAGTCCACCACAGTCACACTGAGTTTTCCAGTACATATAAGGAATGAGCATGATTGACCCCCGTTCGCAGGCACCGACGATTTTATACGTCGATGACGAAGCCAATGCCTTGAAGTATTTTCAGCGCGCCATGGCGACGTTGGCGCCCGTGCTGACCGCCGGCTCGGTGGAAGAAGGCAAGCGCATGCTCGACCAGAACGCCGGCCATATCGCGGTGCTGGTGTCGGACCAGCGCATGCCTGGCGCTTACGGCAATGAATTGCTGTCATATGCGTGGGACCGCTACCCGCACATCGTGCGCATCCTGACCACCGCGTATTCGGAACTGGAACAGACGGTGGAGGCGGTCAACCAGGGGCATATCCACCGCTACATCCAGAAACCGTGGGATATTTCCGCGCTGCGCATGGAATTGAAGCAGGCGCTGGAACTGGCGCGGCTGCGCAAGGAACATTCCCAATTACTGCGCGAAAAGCTGCTGGTGCGTCAAAAACAAGCGGTGGCCAACCGCATCGGCACCGTCTACGCCTTGTGCGCCAGCCTGTCCGGACCGGAACAGTTGCTGCCTGTCGAAGCTTACCTGTCGGCGGCATTGACGGCCGGCATGACGCCACCGGAACCGGACTGGCTGTTGATGGATTACTCCGACCTGGTCAGCTCCGAAGCGTTCCGCAGCGCGGCTTTCGGCGCCGCCGTACGCATTCATTACCAGCAAGTCGAGCGCGATTATCCCGACAAGGGCGTCGAGCAAGCCATCGGCATGCTGGCGCTGGCCTTTGGCGAACAATTGAAAACCTTTGGCGCCGGCACCGCGATGTTCTTCGATGGCCGGCAATTGACTGAGTTCCTGGAAACGCCGACCCACGCGCCCGTATCGTCGCAACATGCGTTTTGGCTGGCTTGCCTGCTGTGGCTGGCAAAACGAGGCTGGTCGCTGCAATTGACGCGCACCGACCTCGGTTTGCAATGCCGGCTGGCGCAGGCGGAATTGCCGTTGACGCCGAGCCAGCTGGCGGCCTGGGTTGAACAGTTTTAAGAAACTGTCTCGCTAGAGAACGCCGTCTATTTTTCGCTGGCGGCCTTCAAATTGGCCAGGCCGGCCTCGAAATCCTTGCCGACCATGCTGTCCATGCTGGCAAACACACTCATCACCTTGGTCACGTACGGGCTGGGGCCATGCATTTTCCAGGTCACTTTGGTGCTGTCGCCTTGCGGTTCCAGCGTGAATTCGGTGGTGTTGTGGCTTTCGAACGGTTTGACGAAATCGAGCTTGATCGTCACTTTCGACGGTTCCGTCACATCGGTGATTTCCATGCGCCCGGCGCCGACCTTGTCATTGCCTGTCCATTGATAAATGGCGCCCTTGCCGCTGGGCGCGCCGCTGAGGGTGCGGCGCATCGCCGGGTCCAGTTTTTCCCATGGCGACCAGGCGCGCCAGTAATGGAAGTCGGTGATCAAGGGCAGTATCTTGTCGGGCGCCGCCTTGATGGTCGCTTCGCGCTGGACGCTGAAGGTGTCGGGCTTGGTGGCGGCAAAGCCCAGGATGGCGGCAATCACGACGACGATGGCGATGACAACTTTCTTGATCATTATTCTCTCCTGTTGACATGGGAAGGATGACGCGGCAAGACGAGACAATGTTATCAGATTTGAATATGGAATACGCAACTTGATCAAACGTGGCGCGCATCGGTCAATTGTGCAGTGCGGCGTGGCCTCACTGTTGCGTAACAGCGCTGGTAAAACGCGGTCGGTCCGTTAGAATGTTGCGCGTACTTTTCACGCTGTTTTTTTCAAGAAGGATGTATGGTGCAAAAATCGATCGCCGGCCTGACGCTGGCGTGTGGCTTGTTGTGGTCCGGCATCGCCAGTGCCGGTGCGTGTCCGTCGTTTTATGTCGATGGCCGTTCGCCTGAAATTCTCAACCAGAAACTCGGCGGCGCCACCAGGGAGTTGTGTTACAGCGTGTTCGGGGTCATGCATTCGGGTATCACCCGCACGCCGCTATGGTCCGCCGAACATTTGACGGCGCAAAACATCCATGCCGCGCAAAGCTTGTCGCGTGAAAACTCTTTCCATGCCGAGCAGGAATTGCCGGTCAGCCAGCGCGCCGAACTGGCCGATTATGCGCGCAGCGGGTTCGACCGCGGCCACATGGCGCCGAACGGCGACATGCCGGACCGGGTCAGCCAGCATGACAGCTTTACGCTGGCCAATATCGTGCCGCAAGACGGTAACAATAATCGCCATATCTGGGCCGGTATCGAAGGTGCGGTGCGCAAGCTGGCGCAAAAAGAGGGGGATTTGTATGTGCTGACCGGTCCCGCCTTTATCGGCGGCAACTTGCAAAAGATCGGCAATGTACTGGTGCCCAGCCATATCTATAAAGTAGTCTATAGCCCGCGGCAACGCGCCGGCGCGGCCTATTTTATTGAAAACAAGTCGACTAGGGATTACCAGATGCTCAGCATCGCCGCACTGGAAAGCAGGATCGGCATCAATCTGTTACCTTCGCTGTCCAGCAAGCAAAAAGAAGCGATGCTGCGCTTGCCGAAGGTGAACAGCAAAAAAAGTTTCTAATTTCATACAGGAGTGCTTATGCGCACAGCCAAATTCATCCCTTACGCCAATGAAAGCGACGTGATCGAGATCCAGGGGCTGACCATCGAAAACCGGATCGACCGCATCACCCTCAGCGGCGATATCGACTTGACGCTGGATCAGGCCGGGCTGGCCAGCGCCAAATTGTTGCAGCGCTTGCTGAACGATGTGGTGGCCAGGCTGGAGGCGCAGGATTTGCCGGCGCAGTTGCCGCCGCCGGTGATGAAAACAGTCAGCAACCCGTTCGAGTAAAGCGGTTTGTATCGCAGGAAATAATTGCCTTAGTGCATTTGATTTGGTCGTAGGCCGCTGCGCCGGATTGGTGATAAATTTTCTCCATGCATCTGGAGATCATCATGAAGCGCGCTTCCCGTTTTTCTGACGCAGCGCTGCTGGGCGCCGAGACCGAGCGGCGGGCGGCGCCTGTGTTACCGAAAAAAATCAGCCGCCTGTTTTCTGCCATCGAGGCCAGTCCGCAATTTACTTCCGAAGCTTTCCGGGTTGCCTTTCAAGGCATACGGCGCAAGAAACTGGAGCCGTTTTGATCGTCGTCAAAGCCAGCAAGATCCTTGAGAGCCAGTTTCGTTTATCCCGGCTCGATTTTTCATGCTTTGTGCAATTGTTCACGACCTGGAAATCCGCCGCGCTGATCGGCGAAGACGAGTTTTACCCCTTCGATGCGCATAGCGCCTATATTCGTCCGTTGAGCGCCGGCAAGCAGCACGTGGCGCGCCATGTGCACTTGGTGCCGCTGCGCGACCTGGCGAAAAAGCCGAGCTGGAAATTACGCACCTCGCGCCGCTCGCGGCGCAGCAGCGACCGCGTGCTGATCTATGTCCACGATGCCGGCAACTACCTGTTGCTGGCTATCTTGCCGGAACCGGAAGCGCATCAGATCACCCGCATGCTGTACCCGCAAGACGCCGAGGCGATGCGCAGCCTGGCGGAAATCGCCGAAGAGTTTTTATATACCGGGAAAGTGATAGGGTAGCAACCGGCGGCGCTGGCCGCCGGTTGCCGAGGGGTGTTGCTATTGTTACCCTATATTACTGGGCGAACGCCTGGCCGGCCGGCGTGATCGTCACCGAGGCATCGCTCAAGCTCAGTTTCATCTTGCCGATGACCTGGTCTTCATCGAGCAGCGCTTGCGGCTTGTTACCATCGTATTTGATCGGCGAGAAGACGTCGCTGATCAATTGCTGCTTCAGGCCGGCCGCATCCTTGGCCACCATCACCACCGACAGATTCTTTGCCGACAGATGTTGCTTGATGGCGCGGTTGACGTCGGCCACGCTCAGTCTGGACAAGCCGTCGCGCATCATCCTGGTGAATTCCGGCGTGCCATACCACTGCGAATCGAGCGCATAGCCCAGTTGCTGGTCTTGCGTCGACGTCATCACGAACACATTCTTCATCAGGTAATCGCGGGTGAGGTCGAACTGTTCCTGGGTCAAGCCATGCGTCACCAGCTTGTCCAGTTCGGTCAGCGCGACGCGCAGCGCGAAATGGGCGTTTTCCGGTGCGACCGGACGTATCCACACTTCAAACAATTGCGCCTTGCGGCCCAGGTTCGGGCTGGGGAAGAATTGATACATGCCGCGCGGGAATGCTTCGATGTACGCATAATCGCCATAATTCATGCCGCGGATTTCGCGGATGCGCTGGTACAGATAGGCGTTCGATGCGCGGTGTTCGCCGAGCCAGGTCTTGGCCAGCCACAAGGCCGCGAAGTCCGGATGGGCGCGGGTCACGTCGATCGGCAAGCCGAACGAGATCGCCGTGGCGCGGGTGTTTTTCTGGATGATTTCCACTTGCAAGCCTTGCGGCATCTTGCCGACAGGAACTTTGGTGGCGGCCAGGCCTGGACCTTCCGGCAACTTGGCCAGCGCCTGTTTCAGCGCAACCGTCATGGCGTCGGACACGTCGCCGGAAATGCCGACCTTCAGCGCGCCCTGGGTGTAGGCGGTGTTCCAGAATTGCCTGACGTCGTCGAGCGTGATTGCTTCGATGCCTTTCAGCGTGCCCAGTACCGGATGGCCGTACGGCGTGCCGGCATAGACATTGGTTTGCAGGCGTTCCTTGGCGAATTCCTCTTCGTTATTGTCTTTCAGGTCGAGTAGCAAGGCATTCTTTTGCGCATCTTTCAAGCGCCGGAAATCGTCTTCGCGGAAACCCGGCGACAGCAGCAGCGGCAGCGCGATGTCGCTGAAACCGGCCCAGTTATCCTTGTGGATCGAGCCGGTAAACGTCGTCATTTCCTTGTCGGTCTGCTGGCTGAAACTGCCGGCCAGCGGAAACAGCGCCTTGCTGACTTCATCGGCCTTCAGCTCGCGCGAACCGCCCGACGCGACCATCGCGGCGGTCAGTGCCGCCAAGCCTTCCTTGCCTTGCGGATCTTGCGCCGAACCGGCGTTGAACAGCAGCTTGTAGCGGATTTGCGGCAGCGCCGATTTTTGCACCAGCACATCGAAGGTCGCGGCCTTGGCCGGCGGCGCGAAGCTGGCCAGTGTCGGCACGGTGGCGATGGCTTGCGGCATCGCCTGGTGCGACAGCGTGGTCACCACCAGGCCGGCATCGCTCAGGTATTTGCGGGCCGCGGCCTGCAAGTCGGCCGGCGTCAGCGTGTCGATCAGGCGGTAATACTGGTTGATGGTGCCGTAGGAACGATTGAAATGCACGAACGAGGCCAGCGTGGCGGCGATTTGTTCGGTATTGTCGAGCGAGCGTATCAAGCCGTATTTTTGCGCCGACTTGGCGTCCGCCAGGTTTTTCTCGCTGACCGGCGTGTCGCGCAATTGCGCGATGGTACGCAGGATCGCGTCGCGCACATACACGGCGTCGTCGATATTCTTGATGCGCGCGCCGATGCTGGCCAGCGTCGGGTCGACCCGCTCCGGCGTGTAATCGAGCAACTGGTCGACCTTTTGCTCATCCTGCACCAGCCGCTTGTGCAGCGCCGAGGTGGGGCCGAACGACAGCGACAGCAGCATGCCCAGCGCGGCCTGGTCCTTGCTCTCGGTGGAAAACGCCGGCGCATGGAACGATACCGCCACCCACGGCAGGGTCTGGGTCGGCCACGGCACATGTTTATATACCGGGCCATGCGGCGCCGGTTCGGCCGGCACCGGCGCCTGGGCCGTGCCGCGCTGCCATTTGCTCCAGTATTTCTCGACCAGCGCGATCGCCTGCTGCGGATTGACGTCGCCGGCGATGATCACGGTGGTGCGTTCCGGGCGGTACCAGCGGTCGAAAAACACTTTCGAATACGCATACTGGTTGGGCATGTCTTCGATGTCCTTGATGAAGCCCATCGTCGTATGCTTGTAGGTGTGGCTCTGGAAGGCGCTGTCGCGCATCACTTCAAACAATTTGGTCAGCGGATTGGCGCTGTTCTTGTTGTATTCGCCAAGCACCGCCCGCGATTCGGTCTTGAAACCGTCTTCCGAATAATCGAGGTGCTGGAAACGGTCGGCTTCGACTTTCAGCACGGTTTCCAGGTCGTCCTTGGCGAAGGTGGTGTGGTAATTGGTCAAGTCGTCGCTGGTGTAGGCGTTCTGGCGCGCGCCGGACTTGGTGATGATGTCCTGGTATTTTTCAGGCGGATAGGCCTTGGTGCCACGGAACATCATGTGTTCGAAGAAATGCGCGAAACCGGACTTGCCCGGCTCGACTTCATTGCGTGAACCGGTTTGCACCGGGATTTGCAGCGAGACGATATTCGGAAAACCGGTCGGTACGATGATGATCTTCAAGCCGTTGGCCAGGGTTTTTTCGGTCGCCTTGAATGGCAGCAAATCGGCTTTGGCCGCGGCTGCTTTGGTCGCGGCGACTGGCGCTGAACGTGCGGGAGGCGGGCTGGTCTGCGCCAGCGCCGACGACGCCAGCCATGGCAGGGCCAGCGCGAAAACCGGGGTGAACTTGGACACGAAGTTTCCTTTCTTAATGTTGAACTGAGTGCAATCTTAAGGATAAAACATTCATGCCGCGATGCATAGGGCTAATTTGGCGCCACGGATGGCCGCGGCGCCGCATTGCCGCTTACAGACCCAGATCGGACAGGCCCGGATGGTCGTCCGGACGGCGTCCCAGCGGCCAGTGGAACTTGCGCTCCGATTCCTTGATCGGCTTGTCGTTGATCGATGCGTAACGGTTGGTCATCAGGCCATCGGCGCCGAATTCCCAGTTTTCATTGCCATACGAACGAAACCAGTTGCCGGCGTCGTCCCGCCATTCATAGGCGTAACGCACGGCGATACGGTTATCCGTGTAGGCCCACAATTCCTTGATCAGGCGGTAATCGAGTTCCTTGTTCCATTTGCGCTCCAGGAAGCCCTGGGCTTCGTCGCGGTTGACGGCGAATTCGGCGCGGTTGCGCCACTTGGTGTCCAGGCTGTAGGCCAGCGCGACTCGGGCGGCGTCGCGGCTGTTCCAGCCGTCTTCGGCGAGGCGGACTTTTTCGATAGCGCTGTCGCGGGTGAACGGCGGCAGCGGGGGACGCGGGGCGGATGGGGATGACATGGCGTTTCCTTTTAGTGGGGGAGGGTAGGTGCCGGCTTGAGCAGGCTGCGGGCGATGCGCTGCGCCTTGCTGGCGGCCTCGGTGTCGCCTGTAACAAGCGCGACGGTGATCGCGCCGTCGACCAGGATCAGCAAGGCGTCGGCCAGTGCATCGGGATCGGCGGCGCCATATTCTGTTGCCAGCTGGCGCAGGAAGCCGCGCAGCGCCAGTTTGTGTTGTTTCGCCACCAGGCGGATCGGATCGGCGGCATCGGCGGTTTCGCCGGCCGCGTTGATGAAGGCGCAGCCGCGGAAGTCGGGCGTGGCGAACCATTGCGTCAATACGTCGAAGGTGGCCAGCAGGCGGCTGGCGCCGGGCGCGGCGCGGCAGCTTTCGCCGATAAACCAGGCCATCCAGCGCTGGTCGCGGGCCCGCAAGGCTTCGGCGACCAGGCCGTCCTTGGTGCCGAAATAACGGTAGATGGTTTTGCGCGCCACGCCGGACGCCTTGACGATGGCGTCCATGCCGGTGGCGCAAATGCCGCCCGCATAGATCAGGCGCTCGGTGGCATCGAGGAGTTTCTTTTGTACTGAGGGGGTATTGGTGTTTTCCATGCGATGCATGGTAGAACGATCGTTCTCCCCTGTCAAGCGGAATGGCCAGTTATTTTCATGAGGGGGTCAATAACGGGGCCGCACTTGCCGGCGCATCATGCTCGGGCAGGCTGATGCGGTTGCGGCCCATGTGCTTGGCGCGGTAGAGCGCGGCGTCGGCAATCGCCAGCAACTGGCCGGGTCCCGCTTCATGCGCCGCCAGCGCGGTGGCCGCGCCGATGCTGACGGTGACGCAGGCGGCGCCGCTTTTCAGGCGCGGCAGTTGCAACTGCTCGACCCGGCGCCGGATGCGCTCGGCCACGATGGCGGCGCCCTTCAACGCCTGATTGGGCAGGATCACGGCGAATTCCTCGCCGCCGTAGCGCGCCACCAGGTCGTTGGTGCGCAATTCGCTGGCCACCGCGCCGGCCACGCGGCGCAGGCAATCGTCGCCGCCCAGGTGGCCGAAGGCGTCGTTGTATTCCTTGAAGTTGTCGACATCGACCATCAGCAGCGACAGCGCCTGCTGCTGGCGCGACGCGCGCTGCCATTCGGCGTGCAGGGTTTCGTCGAAACAGCGCCGGTTGGCCAGACCGGTCAGGCTGTCGCGTGTGGCCAGCCGTTCCAGTGCGCTCTGGGCGCGTTTTTCATCGGTCATGTCGCGCATGGTTTCGACCACCGCGATCAGCTTGCCGTCGCTGTCATGGATCGGGCTGGCGTCGACCGCCAGGTAACGCTGGTTGCCGCCGGCGCGCGGCATGTCGCACCAGCTTTCCGCGCTGATATTATGCTGTCCGATATCGTGATCGGCGTGGCGCTGGTGGTGTGCGAAATAGAGCCGCAGGTCGGCGTCCAGTTCGTCGCGCAACTGCTGCACCAGCAGGTCGGCCAGCGTTGGCCGTTGCTGTTTGTAAAAACCTGACCAGTGCCTGGAAGTGCCGATCATGTGCTGCGCCGCAACGCCGGTCAGGCGTTCGCAGGCGCGGTTCCAGATGATGACCTTGCCATGCATATCCAGTACAAACGTCGGGATCACCAGCAATTCCATCATCCTGACCGCCAGGCTGTGCGCCGGCGCGGGCTGCGCGAATTCCTGGGGCTGGATCTGTTGCGTGCTGGTCATGAGCAAGTCCTTATGGTTTGCCGAGTGAGATTTGTTGACCTAGACAAATGTTGTCCAGATACAAGTGGGGATTTTGAGGCGGGAGTGCGTTGCACTGTTTGATAATGCACAAAAATGGTGACAATGGGGCGTGGGAGTTTGCGGTGTCAGCGGATATGCAAGGTTTGCGCCTGGGCCGGCTCCAGCGGCAGGGTGATGGCGAGCCGGGTGCCGCAGCCGGGGGCAGTGTCGATGTCGAGCCGCCCGCCGGCGGCGCTGATGCGTTCGCGCATGGCCGGCAAGCCGCAACCGCGGCGACAGGGATCGGGCAGCATGCCGACGCCATTGTCGCTGATGTCCAGGAGCAGCAAGTCGCCGTCGTGGCGCAGCCGCAAGTGCACTTGCGTGGCCTTGGCGTGGCGCGCCACGTTCGACAACGCTTCCTGGACCACGCGCAACACTACCGCGTCCAGCATCCGTCCGGCGCCATAGGCATCGTCGGCGGCGTCGAATTGGCACGCGATATCATTGATGCGTGAAAACTCGCTGACTTGCCGTTCCAGCGCCGCCTGCAAACCGTCTTCCAGGCCGGCCGGACGCAAGTCGTTGATGATGCTGCGCAGCGAGCGTATCGTCAGGTCGACGTTTTTCGAAATCAAGGCCAGTTTCTGGTGAATCAGCGGATGCGCGCCGGCAGTGCTAACTTGCAGCATCGAAATGTCGATCTTCAGCGTCAACAGGTTTTGTCCCAGGTCGTCGTGGATCTCGGCGCCAATCCGGCGCCGTTCGTTTTCCTTGATGCCGGCTTGTTGCGCCAGCAAATGGCACAGGCTGGCATGGGTGTCGAGCAAGGCTTGCTCGCTCTTGTGGCGCAAGGTTTCCTGGCTGCTGCGTAATTGCTGTTCGCCAGCCAGCGCGCGGCGCACCTTGTATTGGCGCCACAGCAGCAGGAAGGCGATCAGCGCCAGCAGCACGGCCGCGGCGGCCAGGCAGTCGACCAGGCTGAGCGCGGAGGCGCGCCACAGCCGGGTTTCAGCGTCCAGCGCGGGGGGCTGCGCGGCGCAATCGAAGGCCGCGCCGGCGCCCAGGCACAGGACGGTTATAAAGCGATGCTGTAAAAACTTCATGTATCCCTGATCGTTCTCGTTGATCGGTATCTTGAAAATACAGTTGCTTTCTGATATCAGTATTGTCTAAACGCAAATGATCAACGATTTTTATGGCGACGTGGTTTTGTTATTGCTTTTAAAAAATCCTTGTTTACACGGGAAATAGCGGCGCAGCTTATAATAGAGGGTTGTTTCGCCGTTGTTGCGGCCGGGCCGCCACTGGGAGCAGCCTGTTTTTAGGAAATATAGTGACGTATAGCATTAAAGAAATCTTTTATACCTTGCAGGGCGAGGGCGCCCAGGCGGGACGTCCGGCCGTGTTTTGCCGTTTTTCCGGCTGTAATCTGTGGACTGGCCGCGAAAGCGACCGCGCCGGTGCCGTGTGCACCTTTTGCGACACGGACTTTGTCGGCACCGATGGCGACGGCGGCGGCAAGTTCAAGACTGCCGAGGCGCTGGCCGCCGCGATCGACGGCCTGTGGCCGGCAAGCTATCCGGCCAGCAAATACGTGGTGTTTACCGGTGGCGAGCCGCTGCTGCAACTCGATACGCCGTTGATCGATGCGATGCACCGCGCCGGTTTTACGATTGCGATTGAAACCAACGGCACCTTGCCGGTGCCGCCAGGGGTCGACTGGATTTGCGTCAGTCCGAAAATGGGTTCGCAACTGGTGGTCAGCAAAGGCAGCGAATTGAAAGTCGTGATTCCGCAAACCGGGCAAGATCTGGCCGCCTATGAAGCTTTGGACTTCGACAATTTTTATGTCCAGGCGATGGATGGCCCATTGGCCGAATTCAATACCAGGCTGGCGATCGAGACCTGCAAGCGCAATCCGAAGTGGAAGCTAAGCCTGCAAACCCACAAACTCCTCCAAATACCTTAATAATCAAGATTTTCAATGCTGACAATTACACGCAAGCTCGAATTCGACGCCGGCCACCGGATTCCCGATCATAAAAGCCAGTGCCGCAACCTGCATGGCCATCGCTACACGGTGGAAATCACGCTGGTCGGCCAAATCATCCAGGCCGAAGGCAATTCGGACAATGGCATGATCATGGACTTTTCCGATATCAAGGCGCTGGCCAAGGAACACCTGGTCGACGTGTGGGATCACGCCTTCCTGGTGTATGAAAAAGACAGCGTGGTGCGCGATTTCCTGGCGACCTTGCCGAACCACAAGACCGTCGTCATCGACCGTATCCCGACCGTTGAAAACCTGGCGCAAATCGCCTTCGACATCTTGAAAGCGGCCTACACAGACCGGTTTGGCACTGGCTTGCATTTGCACAAGCTGGTGTTGCATGAAACCCCGAATTGCTGGGCAGAGATTACCGATGCCTGATAGTGATTTCATGCAACTGGCGCTGCAACAGGCGCAACATGCATGGGACTTGGGCGAAGTGCCGGTCGGCGCCGTGCTGGTCAAGGATGGCGTGGTGATCGCGACCGGCTACAACCAGCCGATCGGCCGCCACGATCCGACCGCGCACGCCGAAATCATGGCCTTGCGGGCTGCCGCCGACAAGCTGGGCAATTATCGTTTGCCGGGGTGCGAACTGTATGTAACGCTGGAACCCTGCGTGATGTGCGCCGGTGCGATGTTGCATGCGCGCTTGAAACGGGTGGTGTTTGGCGCGGCCGACCCGAAGACCGGCGCTTGCGGCTCGGTCGTCAATTTGTTCGGGCAAGAACAATTGAACCACCAGACCGCCATCGAAGGCGGCGTGCTGGCGGATCAATGCGGCGCCTTTCTCAAAAGTTTTTTTGCCGAACGGCGCAAAGCCCAGGCCGCAGCGCGGCTGGCGGCCAGCCAGTCCTGAGCATAAGCAAACCCGCGTCAGTGAAATTCAATTTCAATCGAATCCGGCGCCGGTTTTCTTGACAGCGGCGCCTGGCCTGCCCAGCAATGTAATGCCGTCTGGAAAACTGTCAGCAGAAATGGTGCTTGTTAGCAATAATATTGCATAAAAGATGCGACATTTGGTATATTTGAAATAAATTACCAAAAGAGAAAGCTTGCATCGACATGAACGGTTCCATGATGGCGGATACCTTGGGCGCTCGGCAAGGCGAAAAGTCGCACGCCATGACCGAGCAGCGCAGCCTGCCTGGCGCCGCTGACAACAGCAAGTGGAATGCATTGATACGCTTCATGCGCCAGCGGGACGGCTGGACCCCGTCGTACCGGCATAAATCGGTCGATGGCCATATTTCCAACTGGGAGGTCGCATGGTGTAACCATCTGCCGTTTTCATTTTTATGCGTCGAATGGCTTGACCTGGGCATCCATCAGCGTATCCATGCCGGGCCATTGCCGGAGCCGGACATCATCAACCATGCGGCCTGGATTTGCCCGAAACTGATTGAGATCGGCCTGGAGCACGAAGTGGTCGGCGACATCGTGCGGATTTGGGGGCATTTGCCGAAGTCGTACGATGCATTGCGGATCGGGGCGGGGGAGTAATGTCGGTCTCAACCCCAGCCCTAACTCCAGCGCCGGGCGTGTCTGCCATCTCTGTTCGATAGTTCAATTTCACACAGAAAATCCCATAACCCTTATTGCTGAATTTGGCTCATAAACTCTTGTTGAATTATGCGTATTATCGAACTAATCTTTTCATTGCATACTTTCATTTCGTAATTCATCCACAAGGAAACCAAATGAAATTCATCAACAAACTGATACCACTTGCGGCTGCGCTCGCGTTCGCCGCCAGCAGCCCGGTACTGGCGGCGGCTCCGATGGCCGGCACCAATGCCCCAGGTTTCTTCCGTATCATGCTGGGCGATTTTGAAGTCACCGCCATCAGCGATGGCACCGTCGCACTGCCGATTGAAAAGTTCTTGCACCAGCCGCCGGCCAAGACCGGCCAGCAACTGGCGCGCGCCTACGAGTCCAGTCCGCTGGAAAACTCGGTGATGAGCTATCTGATCAACACCGGGTCCAGGCTGGTGCTGATCGATACCGGCGCAGGCAGCCTGTTCGGCCCTACGCTGGGGCAGATGCTGGCCAATCTGAAGGCTTCCGGGTACCAGCCGGAGCAGGTCGATGAAGTGTTGATCACCCATCTGCATCCGGACCATGTTGGCGGTCTGGTGGCCGATGGCCGCGTGGTCTTCCCCAACGCTATTGTCCGTGCCGATCAGCGTGACAGTGATTTCTGGCTCAGCCAGGCCAATATGGATAAGGCGTCCGATAAGAGCTTCTTCCAGGGCGCGACATCGTCGCTGGCGCCCTACATCGCAAACAAGCACATGCAACAGTTCAGCGGCGCGAGTGAAATCGTGCCAGGGATTCGCGCGGTGACCAGCTACGGCCACACTCCCGGCCACATCAACTACATGGTAGAAAGCAAGGGCCAAAAGTTGCTGTTGGTGGGCGACCTGATCCACAATGCCATCGTGCAGCTGCCGCATCCGGAAGTGACCATCGACTTCGACGCCGACCCGAAGGCTGCGGCCGCCACGCGCAAGCAAGTCTTCACCACGGTCGCCAAAGACGGCACCATGATAGGCGCGGCCCACATGCAGTTCCCAGGCCTGGGGCGTCTGCGCAGCGTCGGCCAGGGCTTCGAGTGGCTGCCGGTCAATTACACCCAGCTGCATTAAGAGCCTATCCCAGCAGGGGACGTATTCATCTACTGGGATAGGCTCTAAACCGCGCGCCAGGGTATCGGCAATAAACCTTGCTCCATGACCGCGTCCGGGAGACAAGCAGCGATTGTCTCGGCTGGATGCGGGCAGGCAGGACGTCAAGCAAGCCCAAATGCGTTTGCTTGACGCCGCCTGCAGCGGCGAACCAGTCGCCTGAGTTGGCACAGTTCAGTCCGCGGCTTCCTTTTCTTCCAGCACCCTGGCCGGCGCTTCTCGCCACTGGCCCGCTTCCAGCAGCTTGTTCTTCAGCCCCGGCAGCGGAAATCCCAGCGCGTACGCCTTCCACGCATAGTCGCGCGCCTTGGGGTAGTCTTTCTTTTTCATATACATCAAGCCCAGGTTGTAATTGATGGTCGGGTGTTCCGGCGCCAGCCGTGCCGCTTCGTTCAGTTGCACCAGCGCGGCATCGTTCTGGCCCGCGCTCAACAGGTAGGAACCGTACACCATGCGCACCGTCGCATCGTCCGGCTTGAAGCGTATGGCCCGGTCGAAAAAGCAGTCGATCGGATATCGTGCGCCGTTCGGTTGCGGCTTTTTGTCGCGCAAGCTCAGTTTGGCCATCGCCGCCAGCGCCCGGTGGTGGTTGGGGAAATGTTCCAGCGTGTAGCTGATGTCGCCGCCGATGCTGCCGGACAGGCCTTGCACCAGGTTTTCCACTTTTTTGGAAAAGTGAAAACTTTCCACCACGTCCAATCCTTGCCGGTCGTCGGCGTTGGTGTAGTCGCCGCCCGGGTCGTGCTTGACATAGGCCGGGCAATCCGCTTGTGCCGCTGCGCAGGGGCCGCAGACGATCATCGAGAACAGGTAAATGGCTGGCTTCATGGGGTCTCCCGGTGGCTGATGCGGTCCAGCAAGCCGGCTAGAACGGTGGTCCTGGCTTGCCGCGATTGTTGGGCGATGGTGTCGCTGTCGGCCAGCGGCGCCTGGTGTGAACGGGCCAGCGCCAGGAAGCGCGGCAGCGCGTGGGCGATCCCGGCCGGCGAGTTCAGCGGGGCTATCGTGTCGATGCCGCAACTGCGCAGCTTGGCGGCGCTGTCGCCGGCCAGGTCGGTCAGCGCCAGCAGCGGGCGCCGCGCGCGCAGGTATTCGTACAGTTTGGCGGGAATTTGATGGTTGCAATGGGCTGCTTGCAGCAACAATAAACCGTCGGCGTCGAGCATGTCGGCCAGCGCCGCCTGGTAGGGCAGCGTCGGCGCCAGTTGCACCAGGTCTTCGATGGCGAACTGTTGCAGCATGCCCCGTAAATACCGGTCGTGGCCGCTGGCGCGCAACAGCAGTTGAAAGTCATGCGCGCCGATGGCGTTGTCGTCGCGTAGCTTTGCCAGCGCCTCGAACAGCGCCGAAGGGTCGCGCTCGGATGGATAGAGGATGCCGCTGTGCAGTAATTTGAATGGCGCGCCAGGCTGGCGTGCGGCGGCTGGCGTGGCGCCGGCCAGCGTGAAATTGCTTTCGTCGTAAGCGTTTTCGATCAGGCTGAGCCGGTCTTCCAATTGGGGGAACCGTGCACGGTAGTTGCCCATGGCGCCAGGCGTGGTGCATACCACGGCGGCGCTGTGTTCAGCGATATTGTGTTCCAGCCATTGATGCAGGCGGCGCGTGCGCGCATCGGCAGGATAAGGCTTGCCGCCGTTGTTTTCGCTCATCGGGTCGCGCTGGTCGGCGATCCACGGCAAGCCGCTCAGGCGCTGCAAGGTCAGTGCGATCAGGTGGGCGGTGGCGATCGGGTAGGTCGACCAGATCACGTCCGGGCGATATTGCCGGATCAGGCGCAGGCCGGCCGGCACCGCGCTGAGCCACCATGAACTCCAGCGGTCGGGCAAGGCCAGCCACGCCGGATAACGGCCCCCGAGCGCCATGTGGCGCGCGGCGTCCAGCGCGAAGCTGCGCCGGACGGTCATCGCGGCATTGATTTCAGGCAGTTGGCCGGTGCTGGTGGCGGCGTAGGCGCGCAGGTTGACGCTGAGGATGATAGCTTCCCAGCCATGTTGCGGCAGGTATTGGGCGAACTTCAGCGTGCGCTGGATGCCGCTGCTGCCTTGCATCGGCGGAAAATGGTAGGCGATCATCAGTACGCGCCTTACCATGAGCCGATCCAGTCGGCGCACATGCCTGTCACGGCATCGCGCCAGGCGCGGCGGGCAAACGTGTGGTTGGCGTACGGCACGGTGACTTGCCGCATCAGCGGATTGTGGTGCAGTTCGCGCCATAATGGCTGGTGGTTTGGCAGGTCGCTGTATTCACGCGCGCCCAGGTCGGCGCCGCTGAGGATCACCAGCGTACGGCCGCGAAACCGCCGCAGGCCCGTGTACAGGCGCTGCGCCGGGCTGTCGTCTGGCTGCTGGTCGGCGCGGCTGCTGAGCTGCAACCGACGCATCGCGGACAGCGATTGGCCGGCGTGCCATTTTCCGCTCAGCAGCTTGCGCCAAAAGTCGCGCTGTCGCAGCCGCGCCAGGTAATAGTGGCGCAAGGTGACCCGGGCGTTGCCGGCTTCGCTGCGCACCCACGGATTGAGCAAGATCAGTCCGCTGATGCGCGGGTCTTGATAAGCATGGCAAGCCGCCGCCGTGGCGCCGTCGCACAAGCCCCAGAGCACCAGTTCGCGCAATTGCGGCACGCAACTGAAAAATGCTTGTGTCGCACTATCGATGTCGTCGCCGATCTGCCGGTAATCGCGGGCTTCGCCCTGGCTGTCGCCCATGCCGCGATAATCGAAACGCATCACCGGAATGCCGCGTGCCGCCAGTTCCCGGGCCAGCAACGCGAACTGGCGGTGGCTGCCGACGCGGTATTGCGGGCCGCCGGTGACGATCAGCACGCCGCGGGCCCGCGGCTGTTGCGGCACGCTGAGGATGCCGACCAGGCGGCACGACTGGCACAGGAAGCTTAGCGCGCGCTGTTCGACCGCCTGCACGGGTTCGCGAAGAGGAGGGAGAAGCTGTTCGATGATCATCGGTAAACTCATGGGTAGCGCGCCGCGGTTGCCGCCAGCAGGGCCTGGCATTCGATGATTTCTCCGCTATTCCAGAATGGCAAACCTTGCACCGGCACCAGCTCCAGTTCGACGCCGGCGGCGGTCCAGCGTTCCGCCTGGCGCATGGCGGCTGGCGCCACGTCGCCGTTGACGGTGTTTTCAAACCAGCGCACCGGAACACCGGGCGTCATCGCGGCCAGGTCGATGGCGTCGATGGCGCACGCCAGTTCCGGCGTCAATTGATAACCGCCAACCTCGATGCTGCGGCCCGCCGCCAGTTGCTGGCGCGCGCTCATGCCGTCGGCGCTGTCGGCGCCCGACAGCATGCGGCTGGCCAGTTCGATGCGCAGCAATTGGTCGACGAAGGCCGAGCCCTTGAGCACCGGGTGCCACAGGATCAGCTGGTCGAGCGGCGTGCCAGCCGCGCCGCGCATGCCGTGCGCGACGTCGAGCGCCAGCAGGCCGCCGAGGCGCAAGCCCCACAGGCTGAGCGGACCGTTGACGCGCTGCGCCAGCCAGGCGCTGGCCAGGCGCAAGTCGTGGCGCCAGATGTGCCAGCGCGCATCGGCAAACTCGCCGCTGCTGTCGCCGCAACCGTACAGGTCGATTTGCAGCACGCTGTAGCCGCTGGCCGCGAAGGCGCGCGCCTGCAAGGCCGCCGTGCGCCGGCTTTTATTGAGTTCCTCGCCGAACGGATGGATATACAGGATGGCGCCATGCGGCTTCTGACCCGGCGCCGGCAAATGAAAGATGCAAAAGCGTTCGCCCGGACTGGCCGGCATGAAAAACGGCAAGGCTCCGGTGGAGTCGGCCAGCGGCGTATTCATCTCAGCTTTTCCCGGACGAACTCGGCCAGGGTAGCGACGGTGGAGAAGTGCCGCGCATGGATCTCGTCGTCGGCCACGGCGATGCCAAAATGGCCTTCCAGCGCGGTAATGACGTTGACCACCGCCATCGAATCGAGCTCGGGTATGCTGCCCAGCAACGGCGTTTCGGCGTCCAGCGCTTGCCGGCCCAGCCCCAGCGTCGTGCTCAATATATGTTTTACTGCTTCAAGATGCGGCATGTCAACTCCATCGAAGGAAAGTAACGCAGCCCTGACGTATCGAACCACAGGCTGGGAAAGGATGTCGGACTGCGCGACAGGTGGAAATACGGCGCGATGCTGCTGGCCATCCATTGCCAGCGGCCGCAGCGCAGGAAGGTGGCGCTGCCCAGGCGCAGCGTGCCGATGCGGGCATGGGCGCTTAACGACGACACATTAAATGCGGAAATCCGGCTGCACGACCAGCGCACGCCATCGGCGTGCAGCAGGCGGTTGGCTTCTTCCCACAGGCGCGCAAAGGTCAGGCCAAGGCGCGCATCCGGGTGCACCCAGACATCCAGGTCCCAGGCCGACTGGCTCGATGGCAAGATATAGCGGACCCGCACCTCGTCCTCCTGACAAGCATCCCGCAACAGCCACAAGAATCCGCGCAGCCCGCTATCGGACTGCGTATCGGGCCCGCTATCCGGCCCAATATCGCGGCCGGTCTCGCGCAGCGCGGCCAGGCATACCGCGCCTTGCGCAAAACGGCCGGCCAGCACCGCCGCCGGACGCAAGGTGGTGGGCGGCAACTCGGCCATGTTGCGGCACAGGCGGATGGTAATGCCGAGACCGCGCCCGTGGCACAGCGAGCCGGGCGCCACGGCTTGCGCGACGAACTGGTATTTGAGCAGCGAGCAGCGGCCCCCCGACGCGCGTGCCAGCAGCCGCGACAGGGCCAGCAAGCCGGTATTGAGCCAGCCCAGGCGCCTGATATTGTTGAGGATGCGTTTCAGCATGAAATGTGGTGACCCGGTGGCGCTCAGGGTTTTATTAGACCGCAGCGGGCCCGCGTTCGGCTTGAGCAGGCTCAAGCTTCGCTTGGACTTGTTTCATTGATAAAGATCAAGAGGCTCAGTCCGGTTTGTCTGAATCATAGCGAAGTGCAGGGTGGATGGCTGCCGGCCATCGGCTGCCGCATTTCGAGGGAAGTCATGACCCAATTGATACACGAGTTGATTATCGAGACCGCAAGGCGTACGCCGCTGGCGCCCGCCTTGTCTTGCCAGGGCCTGCAACTGGATTATGCGGCGCTGGCCGCGGCGCTTGGCGGCGCCGCCGTAGCGTTGCTGGCGCTGGGACTGGAGCGTGGCGAGCGGGTCGCGGTGTACCTGGAAAAGCGCGAAGAAACGGTGATCGCGATGTTTGGCGCGGCGGCGGCCGGCGCCGTGTTCGTGCCGGTCAATCCCTTGCTGAAGCCGGAACAAGTCGCTTATATATTAGCCGATTGCAATGTGCGTATCCTGGTCACGTCGCGCGAGCGGCTGCGCCAGTTGCATGGCGTATTGGCCGGATGTCCCGACTTGAACACCGTGGTGCTGGCCGGCACGCCCGAGTTTCCGGCAGTGCCGGTGCCCGGCATCCGCTGCATCGACTGGGGCGATAGCCTGGGTATTGCCGCAGCGCATACGCAAGAATCGCCGCATGAGTCGTGGCATGAGTCGCAGCCTGGATCGCGGCCTGAAGCGCACCGCGTCATCGACAGCGATATGGCGGCGATCCTGTACACCTCCGGCAGCACCGGCAAGCCCAAGGGCGTGGTGCTGTCGCACCGCAATCTGGTGGCCGGCGCACTGAGCGTATCGGGCTACCTCGGCAATCATGCGCAAGACCGGATCTTGTGTCTGTTGCCGCTCAGTTTCGATTATGGCTTGAGCCAGTTGACCACGGTGTTCGCCAGCGGCGCCTGCGCGGTGCTGATGAATCACTTGCTGGTGCGCGACATCATTGAAACCGTCGAGCAGGAATCGATCACCGGCCTGGCCGCCGTGCCGCCGTTGTGGATACAGTTGTCGCAATTGAGCTGGCCGTTGTCGTGCACCTTGCGCTACATCACCAATTCGGGCGGTGCCATGCAGCGCAGCACCATCGATAAATTGCGCGCTGCCTTGCCGCGCACCCAGATTTACCTGATGTACGGCTTGACCGAAGCGTTCCGCTCGACCTTCCTGGCGCCCGAACAACTGGCGCGGCGCCCGGACTCGATCGGCAAGGCGATCCCGAACGCTGAAGTGATGGTGTTGCGCAACGACGGCACGCCGTGCGCGGCGGATGAGCCGGGCGAACTGGTACATCGCGGCGCGCTGGTGGCGATGGGCTACTGGAACGATGCCGGCAAGACCTCTGAACGTTTCAAACCCTTGCCGCCGCGCCAGCCCGGTTTGCCGCTGCCGGAACTGGCGGTATGGTCGGGCGACACGGTGCGCCGCGATAGCGAAGGATTCCTGTATTTTATTGGCCGCGAAGACGATATGATCAAGACGTCCGGTTATCGTGTCAGCCCCGGTGAAATCGAGGATGTCGCGTATGGCAGCGGCCTGGTCGGCGAAGCGGCGGCGTTCGGCGTGCCGCATCCGATGCTGGGCCAAGCCATCGCCTTGCTGGCCACCAGCGCTCCTGGCCAGGCGTTGCAGGCCGATGCGCTGCTGGCGGCATGCAAGGCGGCCTTGCCCGGTTATATGGTGCCGGCCTGGGTCGATATCCGCAGCGATGCCTTGCCGCGCAATCCGAACGGCAAGATCGACCGCAAATCGCTGGCCGCCGAACTGTCGCGCGTGTTTGCCGGCGGTGCGGCATGAGCGCGCCCGTGCATGCGCCGATGACGCAATTCGAGGTGCGCGGCGATTGCCTGCGGATTGGCGACTGGTCCTTGCCGCAATTGGCGCGGCGGGTCGGCCGCACGCCTTTTTATGCGTATGAGCGGCGCCAGATCGAGCGGCGTATCGGCATGCTGCGTGAAGCCTTGCCGGCTGGAATAGAGCTGCATTACGCCATGAAAGCCAACCCGATGCCGGCGTTGGTCAACTTGATGGCCGGTCTCGTCGATGGCATCGATGTCGCGTCCGGCGGTGAATTGAAGACCGCGCTGGATACGCCGATGGCGCCGGAACGCATCAGTTTTGCCGGCCCGGGCAAGACCGACGCCGAACTCGGCTGCGCTGTCGCGGCCGGCGTGCTGATCAACCTGGAGTCGGAACAGGAAATGGAAAAAGTGGCGCTGCTGGGACAATACCAGCGGGTCCGGCCGAAAGTGGCGCTGCGCATCAATCCCGATTTTGAATTGAAACATGCCGGCATGAAAATGGGCGGCGGCCCGCATCAGTTCGGTATCGACCAGCAGCGCGTGCCGGCCATGCTGGTGCGGCTGGGCCAGTTGGGGCTGGATTTTTACGGTTTTCACATCTTCAGCGGTTCGCAAAACCTGTCGGCACCGGCGATTTGCGAAGCGCAGCGCCTGAGCGTGGCGCTGGCGCTGGAATTGCTGCCGCAGGCGCCGAAAGCCATGCGCCTGCTGAATATCGGCGGCGGTTTCGGCGTGCCGTATTTTCCTGGTGAACAGGCGCTGGAATTGCAGCCGGTGGCCGACAACCTGGCGCGGCAACTGGCCTTGCTGCAGCGTGTCTCGCCGCAAACCCGGCTGGTGCTGGAACTGGGACGCTACCTGGTGGCGCCGGCGGGGGTCTATGTGTGCCGTGTATTGGAGCGCAAGATATCGCGCGGGCAAGTATTCCTGATTACCGATGGCGGCTTGCACCACCATCTGGCCGCGTCGGGTAATTTTGGCCAGGTACTGCGCAAGAATTATCCTGTCGCGATCGGCAACCATATCGTTAGCGATGCGCGGGAAATTGTCTCGGTGGTCGGCCCCTTGTGCACGCCGCTCGACTTGCTGGCCGACCGGATGGAAATGGCGTATGCCGAAGTCGGCGACCTGGTGGTGGTGTTCCAGTCCGGCGCGTATGGCCTGAGCGCCAGTCCGGGGGCTTTCCTGAGCCATCCGGCGGCGCTGGAGGTGCTGGTATGAGCGGCCTGTGCGGTTGGCTGGCGAGCCAGGCTGAAATCGATTCGGAAGCGGAACATGCACGCTTGCTGGCGCGCATGGCCGCGCCATTGTGCCGGCATGACGACAGCATGCCGCAGTCGTTTGTCAGCACTGGCAGTGCGGCGGCGGTCGCGGCGCTTGCAGATGATGCCGGCATCCAGGCCGGCGCTCAGTTGCATCACAAGGATGGCCTGATCATCGCGCTGCTGGGCCGGCCGGTGCTGGCCGGCGCCTTGTTGCAGGCGGCCGACCTGGCGCCGTTGTGGCGTGCGCATGGCAGCAAGGTGTGCGCCAGCCTGTGCGGTGGGTTCGCCTTGGCCATCGTCGATGAATTCAGCGGCGAAGCGTTGCTGGCGGTCGACCGTAGCGGCATCCAGCCGCTGTTTTACCGGCATGGCGCGCACGGTTTGTTCTTTGCGTCGTCGGCTGTGGCGTTGTTGGCCCATCCGGCCGCGCAAAGCGGACTCGACAAGCAAGCGATTTACAATTATCTGTATTTCCACATGGTGCCGGGACCGGCCACGATTTACCAGGGCCAGCAGCGCCTGTTGCCGGGGGAATATCTGCATTTCCGCGCCGGACGCTTGCAGCGCGGCTGTTATTGGCAGATGGCGTACCAGGAACGGGGCCAGGCGCAGCAGCATGCCGCTCGTTCATTCCCGCAATTGAAAGCGGAATTCCTCGCCATCTTGCGCAGCGCGGTCGAGCAAGATAGCGCTGGCGCCGTTACCGGCACTTTCCTGAGCGGCGGCACCGACAGTTCCACGCTGGCCGGCATGCTGGGGCAAGTGTCGGGCCGGCCGGCGCGCGCTTATTCGATCGGTTTCGATGCGCCCGGCTACGATGAAATGGACTATGCGCGCATTGCCGCGCGCCATTTCGGCGCCGAGCACCATGAACGGTATGTGACGGCCGACGATGTGATGGTGGCAATTCCGCGCATCGCCGCGATCGTCGACCAGCCGTTCGGCAATGCCTCGGTGGTGCCGGCCTTTTATTGCGCACAAATGGCGCGCGCCGATGGCGTGACGCGCCTGCTGGGCGGCGATGGCGGCGACGAATTGTTTGGCGGGAATGAGCGCTATGCGCGCCAGGCCGTCTTCGAGCGCTACGACAAGGTCCCGGCGCTGCTGCGCCAGGCGATACTGGAGCCGCTGTTATTCAAATTGGCGGGAAACAGCCGTCACAAGCTGCTGTGCAAGGCGCGCAGTTATATCGAGCAAGCGTCATTGCCGCTGCCGGCGCGGCTGGAAACCTATAATCTGTTGCAGCGTTATGGCCATCCCCATGTACTGGAAGACGGCTTTCTTGCCGCCATCGATAGCAGCGCGCCGATCGGCCTGTTGAACCAGGCGTACTGGTTAAGCGACGGCCACAGCCAGATCAACCGCTTGCTGGCGCTGGACATGAAGTTCACGCTGGCCGATAACGATTTGCCGAAAGTGATGAAAGCGTGTGAATTGGCCGGCATCGAGGTGGCGTTTCCCTTTCTAAACGATGCGATGGTGGAATTCTCGGCCCGGCTGGCGCCGTGGCAAAAACTGCATGGCACGCAGCTGCGTTACTTTTTCAAGCAGGCGCTGGCCGATTTCCTGCCGCGCCAGGTATTGCGCAAGCAAAAACATGGCTTCGGCTTGCCGTTCGGCTTGTGGCTGCAAGGCCATGCCGGCTTGCGCGCGCTGGCCTTCGACAGCTTGAGCGCCTTGAAAAAACGCCGCATCGTGCGGGCGTCGTTCATCGACGACTTGCAACAACGCCATCTGCCGCGGCATCCGGCGTATCACGGCACCATGGTGTGGGTCTTGATGATGCTGGAGCAATGGCTGCAGCAACACCAGGATCAGCAACTTGTCGAGCGGCCGCGGCCGCGGCGCGAGCTGGCCTAGGCGTGCGAGTCCTGTGCGGGCGGCCGGTTGGCGGCCTGCATGAAGTCGATGAAGGCGCGCAGCTTGCCGGGCATGTGCGCCCGGTTCGGGTAATACAGGTAGAACGCGCTGCCGGCCACCCTGGAGCGTTCCAGCAGCGGCAGCAGCCGGCCGCTGTCGATGTCTGCGCGGGCGAAGTCCTCGAAGACATAGGCGATGCCCAGGCCGCGTACGGCCGCTTCCTGCGCGGAACGCATTTCATCGAACACCAGCCGGCCTTGCACATCGATTTGGGTGATCTCGCGGCCGTTCTGGAAACGCCATTCGAATGGCCGGCCGCTGTCGGGGAAACGCTGGCGTATGCAAGCGTGGTTCAGCAAGTCGTGCGGCGTTTTCGGCGCGCCATGCCGTTGTAAATAGGACGGCGCCGCCACCAGCGTGCGCAGCTGCGCGCCGCCCAGCAAGACGGCGATCATGTCGCGCTGGATGGCATGCCCCAGCCGGATGCCGGCGTCGTAACCTTCGCCGACCACATCGCTCAACTGGTTGTCCAGCGCCAGTTCGACATTGACGCCCGGATGCTGGGCCAGGAATGATTCCAGGTGCGGTTCGATCAGGGTCCGGTACGCCACATACGAGGTATTGATGCGCAGCAGGCCGACCGGCTGGTCCGCCGACAGGCCGGCTTGCTGTACCGAATTGCGGATTTGTTCCAGCGCCGGCGCCAGCGTGTCCAGCAATTGCGCACCGGCTTCCGTCAATGCCACGCTGCGGGTGGTGCGGTTGAACAGCCGCACATTCAATTGCTCTTCCAATACTTTGACGGTACGCGAGATGGCGGTCGGCGTGACGCCCATTTCGACTGCCGCCCTGGAAAAATTCATGTGCCGCGCCACGCTTTCAAACGCGAACAAGCCCGGCAAATACAGCGCCCGGGTATTGGACGCCAATTCGGTATGAGGAAGGGACATCATTTTTGTCTGCACTGATTATGAATAATTTGTTGATACTGTATGAATGAATGCGGCGATTCTCTTCATTGTTGCCATGCTTTACATTGTACCCATGACAGCGCATCACGGCGTCCATTTATTTTTTAGGATCAATACATGCCCAAGACTTTCCTGAGTATCGGCTGCGGCCCGGGCATCGGCCTGGCGACGGCCTTGCGCTTTGCCAAAGAAGGCTACAACATCATTCTTTCTTCGCGCAAACTGGAAAGCTTGCGCAAGCTGGCCGAAGTGCTCGGCCAGGGCGGCGCCCATGTCACGCTGATGCAAGCCGACGCCAGCAAACCGGCGCAAATCCTGGAACTGGTCGGCCGCGCCGCGATTCATGGCGAGCTGGTGCTGCATTACAACGCCGGAGTGTTGCACTACGATCCACTGGGCGGATTGCAAGCGATGCCTATCGACCAGCAATCTTCCGGCGAATTGTCGTCTGACCTACAAATCAACTTGTCCAGCGCGCTGGTCGCGATCAAGACGGCCTTGCCGGCCATGCGGCAGCAGGGCGGCGGCACCATCTTGCTGACCGGCGGCGGCCTGGCCCTGCATCCGTCGGCCGATTTCCTGACGCTGAGCATTGGCAAGGCCGGCTTGCGAACCGCGGCGCAAGCGCTGTTCCAGCCGCTGAAAAAAGACAATATCCATATCGGCACGGTGACCGTTTGCCAAGTGGTGGATACGGCGTCCGACGCGCCGCGCCAGATCGCCGAGCTGTTCTGGGATCTGCATGCGCAAGCCAGGAATGACTGGACCTGGGAACACACTTTCGGCTGATCCGCGCCGCCTGTTCTTGTGATGAGTGTGTAAACGATATGCAAGGTGTGACGGGTAGCTCCTCGGTGTATTAGCGACCCTTCCTGCAAAGTCCGCTCCAAGCGTGGCGGCGGCAGGTTTTGTGCGGCCGGGCCTGGTTCCGGCCGCATTTTTTTTATGGCGCACAGGGCGCGTGGCGATAACGGTTTTGTTGCAGTTGCAGTAGAAATCCCAGCGCGCCAGGACGCCACGGTGTATATCGCGGCAAGTGAAACAAGTCGTCGCCGTGCCGCGCCGCGCCCGGGTCGGTGCTCGCGGCCGCCGTAAAACCCAGGCTTTTGACGATCTGCGCATGCAGCGGGCCGTAATCCTGTTGCAGCTTGCCGTTCGGATAGGCAAACAGCGTCACCGGCGCTTGAATGCATTCTTCCAATTGGCGCTTGCCGTTGGCGATCTCGGCCCGGGCGGCGGGTTCGGACAAGCTGGACAGGATAGGATGGCTGACGGTATGCGCGCCGATGCTCATGCCGGCCTGCTGCAGCGTGCGTACTTGTGCGCTGCTCATCATCAGCGGCGGCGCCGCCGGATGGCTGCTTTGTGCATGTAATTGCGCGGCGATCGCCTGGCGCCGGCTGAAGGGCAGGTATTTCAGCTTGGCAATGATGGTGGCGATGGCGCTGCGCCGTTCGGCCAGCGTGGCGATCGGCAACACTGCCAGTCCCAGTGCAGACAGGTCGAGGCAGGCGTCCGGCGCATCGCGCACCGCTTCGATGATGTCGTCGTTCCACATGCGGCCGCCATCCAGATAGCCTGTGCTGATGAAGAAACAGGCGGGCAAGCCGTATTTTTGCAGCAAGGGCAGCGCCACTGAGGCATTGTCGGCATAGCCATCGTCGAAGGTAATGCAGGCCGCGCGTTGCGGCAAGCTGCCGTCTTGCAGCCGGCACACGGCGAGCTCCAGCGGCAAGACGGTGAAAAACCGTTTCAGCACGGATAGCTGGCGTTCGAACAGCCTGGCATGCATTGCGCCGGGAAACAGCGCTTGCGGGCTGGCGGCCACCCGATGGTAAATCAGGATCGACAGGCATGGCGTGCGCCATGGCCAGGCCGGAATCATGGTTTGGCGGCCGTGGCGACGGGCCGGCCCAATCGGGTTTTGGCTTGCGGCACAGGCGCCGCGCCAAGCAGTGCTTGCGTCACCAGGATGCGGGTCGCGATGACGGCCGCCATCAGATAATACGGCATGTCGAAATACAGCAGGCTCAGGAAGGCGCCGCCGACGGCGAAGCCGATCATGCTGGCCTGTATCATCAGCGCCAGTCCGAACGCCCACGCCAGTTCGGCCCGGCCGCGCGTATTGCGCACGATCCACGCGGCCGAGCGCCAGGTCAGCAAGCCCAGCACCAGGTAGAGGATCAGGCCGACAAAGCCGTGTTCGCCCAAGGCCTGAAAATAAATGCTGTGCGCCGCATGGACATCGAGCGGATTCGGCGCATAGCGCAAGAATACCAGCGGGTCGGAGACGTCGAAACCGCCGCCGAGGAAGCGGTCCCGGGCCAGGTTGTAGGCCATGCGCCACGCGTTCAGCCGGCCTTGCGCCGATTCGTCGGCCTCGTAATTACTGATGGTATCCATGCGCTCGGCCCATTGCGCCGGCATGAACAGCAGGAACACGGGGATACACATGGTCAACAAGGCACCCAGCGCCAGCTTGCGCCCGCTCTTGATCCACATAAATAAGCACATGGCGGCGATCGCCAGCAAGCCGCCGCGCGAATACGAACCCAGCGCGGCCAGGCCGGACAGCAGCATCATGCCGGTCAAGCCACGGCGCAGCCATTTTTTATCCGTGATTTGCTGCAGGTAATGCATCAGCGGAATCGTGATGATCAGCGCCAGCGCCAGCGCATTGTTATCGCCGATAAAGGTATCTTCCGGTCCCCAGACCCGCTCGGTGCCGCCGCTGCGTATCGTGAAGAGTCCGCCCTTGACGCCGTAATAACCGATCGAAACCACCAGTACCCAGATCAGGCGCTGCACGTCTTGCTTGTTGCGGATCACCATCATGGTGACAAACGTCATCAGCATGATTTTCATGACCTTGTTCCATTGCACCCACGACGCCGACTGCACCAGCGCGAACGGGGTGGTCACGTTCATCCACAGCACGAACAGCAGCAGCGTCACGCTGATCGGCGTCAGCGGCAAGCTTTTCGGCAAGCGCGAAATCAGCAGGCTGAACATGGTGACGATGGCGATGATGAAGGCGAACGGCAAGTGGGTAGCGAAACCCCAGCCCTGGGTATGCGGATTCATCACGCTGACCCAGACCCACATCAGGCCGCCCAGCGCCGGCGCCTTCAAGATGAAGGGCAGGGAGCCGAATATCACCAGGGTAATCAGCAGGTCGCGCATGGCTGGGCAGAGGAAGGGTGGCGAACCGGTCTTGATCCCTGTCAACCGGACCTTAACAGCGATCAGTACACTGTTTTGTGATGGCCTTGTAATAGTAAGACACAGGAGAGACGCCCTTGTTGACCGTTCTCATGGCGACCTACAATGGCGCTGCGACCTTGCCGAAAGTATTGCAAGCCTATCAAGGCTTGATCGCACCGCCCGGCGGCTGGAAATTGCTGATCGCCGACAATGGCAGCAGCGACCGCACATGCGCCGTGATCGACCAATTCCAGTCCAGCCTGCCGATCACGTATTTATACGAGGGCCGGCGCGGCAAGAACGCCGCGTTGAACAGTGCGCTGGCGTTCAGCTTGCAAGAACCCGGCGCCGGCGATGATGTCTTCGTGTTTTCCGATGACGACGCGGCGCCGGCGCCCGACTGGCTGCTGCGGCTGGCCGAGTGCGCCAAGGCCCAGCCCGGCTACACGGTATTCGGCGGCGCCATCGTCGCCGACTGGAGCGAAACGCCGCCCGCATGGCTGCTGCAACTGGCCCCGCTCGGGCTGACTTACGGCATCACCGACCCGGCTTTGCCGTCAGGCCCGGTATTTCCCGGTTTGGTGTGGGGCGCCAATATGGCGATCCGGCGCCAGGTGTTCGAGTCCGGCTGGCGCTTCGACGACAGCATCGGTCCGCATGCCGCTCGCGGCAATTATGCGATGGGCAGCGAAACGCTGATGACGCGGGCGCTGTTTGACGCCGGTTATCTGTCATGGTTTTGCCCTGACGCCGTGGTCGCCCATCATATCCGGCCGCGCCAGGTCGCCGCCGCGTATGTGTTGCGGCGCGCGTATCAGTTTGGACGCGGCAAGTTTCGCCAGGAAAAATTCAATCCGGCACACAAGCTGCCCATGATCGCCAGGGTGCCGCGCTGGATGTGGCGGCGTTTCTTGCTGGAATGCCTGGGTTTGCTGCGCGCATCGCTGACAGGCGATGCCGGCCAGCGGTTCTTGCGGCGCTGGGAACTGGCGTATTTGCGCGGGTATTTCCATGAAGCGTGGTCCGGCACATCCGGTATCCGGCCGAAAGTGCTGATCACCAGTTATTCCGGCGAGTTGGGCGGCATGGAATTGCGCATGGCGCAAGAGGCGCGCTGGCTGGCCGGCGCCGGATACGACAGCACGCTGGCGCTGCGGCGCTTTCCCGGGTTCGATGACTGGGCCGCTACCTTGCGCAAGGAGCGGCTGCCGGTGCTGGTGTTCGAGCCGCCGCTATTTTTCGAACAATGGGAGTGGCGCCGCCTGAACCTGTGGCGCGCGCGGCTGGGTACGGCCTGGACGCTGCGGCGCCAGCGCAGCGACCTGGTGCATGTGGCGTTTTGCTGGAGCCATTATGGCGCGTCGGCCTTGTGGCTGGCCTCGCATTGCCGTTTGCCGAGCGTCATCAGCGTGCATAATGCGTTCCCGCCACAGGAAATCAGCGCCTGGCACCGGCCCTTGCTGCGCCAGGCATTCCGTTCGGTGCGCGGAATTTACGCGGTGTCGGAATCGGCGATGGCCCATTTCCTGGCGCTGTACCAGGAATACATCGTGCCGGCGACGCGGCTGACGGTGATACCGAACAGTGTCGATACCGAACGCTTCATCGTCTCGGCGCAACGCCGCATCGACGCCCGCCGCTTGCTGAATATCCCGCCGGATGCGCTGGTGCTCGGTTCGGTGGCCCGGCTGTCGGCGCAAAAACGGCCGCAAGTGTTGTTGAAACTATTCTGCGCCTTGCTGGCCCGATTTCCAGGCTTGTACCTGGTGCTGGTCGGCAGCGGCCCGCTGGAAGCGATGCTGCGTCTGCAGGCGCAAGCGGCGCAGGTCGGCGAGCGGGTGATATTCACCGGTTTCAGCGCGCAGGTCGAATTGCTGATGCCGGCCTTCGATCTGCATTTGCTGCTGAGCCGCAATGAGGGCTTCGGCATTTCGACCATCGAGGCGATGGCGTGCGGCGTGCCGGCGCTCGGCACCGATGTGCCGGGTACTGCCGACATCTTGCGCCATAGCCAGGGCGGGCTGCTGGTGCCGCTGCATGACGACGACGCGATCCTCGATGCGCTGGCCGCCTTGCTGGCCGATACGCCGCGCCGGCTGGCCATGGGACTGGCGGCCCGCAGCGAGGCGGAGACCCTGTATTCCAGTATCCGCTTGAAACAACAGGTAGTGGATTTTTACAGCGGCTTGCTGTGAATAGCACGCGCATGTCCTTGCTGTTTTCGTTCGGCGAGAAATATACCGCGTTATTGCTCGGCATGGCCGGGACGATGGTGCTGGCGCGTTTGCTGACGCCGGCCGAGATCGGCGTGTATTCGGTCGGCGCGGTCCTGGTCGGGCTGGCGCAAGTGGTGCGCGACTTCGGCGTCGGTCAATACCTGATCCAGGAAAAGGAATTGACTACCGCAAAGATCCGCGCCGCGCTGGCGACCAGCATGATCGTCGCGTGGCTGCTGGCGGCGCTGGTGCTCCTGGCCAGCGGGCTGGTGGCGCGCTTTTATGGCGAGCCGCGCTTGCAAGGCGTGCTGCAATGCTTATCCGTGAACTTCATCCTGATACCCTTCAGCGCCACCACCTTGCCGTATTTGCGGCGGCAGATGCGTTTTTCGGCGATGTACGCCATCAATACCAGCAATAGCGCGGTGAGCTTGCTGGTGGCGCTATTGCTGGCGCTGCTCGGTTTCGGGTATCTGAGCCTGGTCTGGGCCGCCGTGGCCGGCACCGGCGCGGCCTTGCTGGTCAGCCTGTGGCTGCGGCCGCCGGAATTGCCGTGGCTGCCACATCATCGGGGTATCGGCAAGATCATGTCGTTCGGCGCGCTGTCGACTGGCGGCGGGCTGATCGATGAAGCCGGCGTGGCGGCGCCGGAGCTGGTGATCGGCAAGATGATCGATATCGCCAGCGTCGGCATCTTCGGCAAGGCGCAAGGCATGTTGAATGTGTTTAACCAGGCGATCACCAGCGCGATTTCGCCGGTGATTTTTCCCTTGTTCGCGGCGCGCGCGCGCGATGGCGGCGATGTGCGCCTGGCCTATTTGCATACCATCAGCTACCTGACGGCGCTGGCCTGGCCGTTTTTTATCTTTCTCGGCTTGATGGCTTTGCCGCTGGTCAACCTGCTGTACGGACCGCAATGGAACGCCGCCGTGCCCTTGATCCGCATCATGTGTGCCTCATCGGCCTTGTATAGCATGTTCAGCATGGCGCGGTATTTATTTGTTGCTATCGGGCACGTAAAAGCCCAGGCCCAACTCGACGCCCAGGCAGTGCCGCCGCGGATTGCCGGCATCGTCATCGCCGCGCCGTTCGGACTGGAAGCGGTGGCCTGGGCGGTGCTGCTGGGAACGCTGTTGCGCAGCTGGCTGACATACCGCTGCCTGGCGAGGCTGAGCGGCATGACACTCCAGCCGATGCTGCTGGCGGTGCGCAAGAGCCTGGCCTTGTGCTGCCTGACGGCATTGGCGCCGCTGCTGGTGCTGCTGCTGATGCGGCCCCATGCCGGGGACTGGCTGTGGCCGCTGGCCGTGGCGGCGCTTGGTGCGCTGCTGTGCTGGGTGGCCGGGGTGTTGTTGCTGAAACATGAGATCGCGTTGGAATTCGATATCGTGCGGCGCAAAGTGTTCGGTTTGCCGCATCCCCATCATGTCGTCAAATAAGGGCGTCCCATGCGTGCAGGCATATTGTCGTACCCGATGCTGTTCCAGCGCGATGGCGGCCTGCAAATCCAGGTGCGTGAAACGATTGCTGCGCTGAACCGTGTCAGCGCCGGTTCCGGGCGCCCGCTGCAAGTCGAACTGGTCGACGCCAACCATGAGAGGCTGGACGATTACGACTTGATCCACGTGTTTTCTGCGATCAATGGCAATTACCGCATCGTCGAACTGGCCAGCGAACTGGGTTTGCCGGTGGTCTTGTCGCCGCTGCTGTCGCCAGGCTGGAACCGGGGCAGCGGCTTGCGCGCGCGGCTGGCCGACCGGCTGGCCGGCAGATTGACCGAGTGGAATGTGCAAACCAGCTATGCGCAAAGCAAGCGTGCGCTGCAACTGGCCGACCTGGTGATCGCGCTGGGCGACGCCGAACGGCAAGCGATCATCGATGGCTTCCAGGTCGCGCCGGACAAGATCCAGGTTTTTCCGAACGGCATTAACCCGCATTTCTTTACGTCGGATAGCAAGCTGTTCCGCCGCGAAACCGGCATCGGCGGGCCGTTCGTGCTGATGGTCGGCGCGATTTCGCCCTATAAAAACCAGCTCGGGCTGGCGCGGGCCTTGCAAGGCTCAGGGCTGCCGCTGGTGATGATCGGCACGCCGCAGCGGCAAGACCTGGCTTATCTGCAAGACTTGCTGCACTTGCCGCTGGTCACCTGGCTGGGCGCGCTGGAACATGCCGCCCCCTTGCTGGCCAGCGCCTTCCATGCGGCGGCGGTGGTGGCCTTGCCCAGCCATGGCGAAGTGTTTCCGCTGGCAGTGCTGGAAGCGCTGGCGGCCGGCACGCCGGTGGTGATGACGGCGCAAAGCGCGCTGGACTTGCCGGATGCGGCCTTTGCGCTGAAGAAAGTGCATTGGGACGATGCTGTCGCGCAGCGCAACGCCATCGAAGCGCTGGTCGCAGCCAGGCCCGAACGCGAAAAAGTGCGCGCGCTGGTGGCCCATTTCACGTGGGAACGGGTGGCTGCGCAAATTGCCGACGCCTATTTCGATTTGCTGGAACGTCATGCCAAGGCCGGGGAGGGCCGGCTGCATGTTGTTTAATTCGTTCGGCTTCCTGTTTTTTTACTTGCCGCTGGTGCTGGCCGGCTATTTCTGGCTGGGCCGCTACAACCCGCGCCGGGCCGTGGCCTGGCTGGCGCTGGCCTCGCTGTTTTTCTATGCGTACTGGGATGCCCGCTACCTGCCGTTGTTGCTTACCTCGATCAGCATCAATTATGGCTGCGGCCGGATGCTGGCGAGCGCTTCATCGCTTGCCCGCAAACGCTGGCTGGTGCTGGCCCTGGGCGGCAATTTGCTGTTGCTGGCCTATTATAAATACGCGAATTTTTTTGTCGACAGTGTCAACAGCGTGGCCGGCACCGGCTGGGCCGGGTGGACGATCGTGCTGCCGATCGGCATCTCCTTTTTTACCTTCACGCAAATCGCTTTCCTCGTCGATTGTTACCGCAGCGAAGTGCGCGAGGTCCGCTTTATCCATTACGTCTTGTTCGTCAGTTACTTTCCGCACTTGATCGCCGGACCGGTGCTGCATCACAAGGAAATGATGCCGCAATTCGCCGACCCCGCCAATTGCCGGCCCAGCGCCGCCAATTTTGCGGTCGGCATGTCGATCTTCGTGGTCGGGCTGGCCAAAAAAGTGCTGATCGCCGACAACCTGTCGCCGATGGCGATCCCGGTATTCGCGGCCGGCGCGCATCCGCAACTGATCGAGGCGTGGATCGGCTTGCTGGCTTATACCTTTCAACTGTATTTCGATTTTTCCGGTTATTCCGATATGGCGATCGGGCTGTCGCGGCTGTTCGGCGTCAAATTGCCGCTGAATTTCAATTCACCGTACAAGGCTGGCAATATCAGCGAATTCTGGCGCCGCTGGCATATGACCTTGTCGCGTTTCTTGCGCGATTATCTGTATATCGCGCTGGGCGGCAGCCGCAACGGCAGGCTGCTGCGCTACCGCAATCTGATGCTGACCATGTTGCTGGGCGGCCTGTGGCATGGCGCCGGCTGGACCTTCGTCATCTGGGGCGGCTTGCACGGGGTTTATCTGGTGATCCACCACGCCTGGGATGCGTGGGCGGGGCAGCTCGCGCTGCGCCGCGCGCGCTGGTGGCGCTATGCCGCGGCTTGGCTGACCTTGAGCGCCGTGATGCTGGGCTGGGTATTTTTCCGCGCGCCCGATGTGGCCAGCGCGGTCGACATTCTCGGCGCGCTGTTCGGCGCCAACGGCTTGAACTTGCCGCGCGGCTGGTCCGGCCACGCCGGCTGGTTCCACAGCCTCGGCTTCGCGCCGCTGTTCGACGGCATCCGCTGGATCGAATTCGGCGGGCCCGGCTTGCCGGTATTGCTGGGCGCAATGTTGCTGGCGTTTCTGGCGCCGAATACGCAAGAAATATTCTGTCATTACGAACCTTGTATTGAAAGAATATTTCAAGCTCGGCAACGCTGGACATTCAGCTGGTCTCCCAGCCAGCGCTGGAGCGTGGGGTGTGCCGCGCTGTTCATCGCCTGCATCTTCGGCATGAACCGGGTCACCGAATTCCTTTATTTCCAATTCTGATGATGAATACGCCGGCCACCAACATCGTTGTGACGCCATGGCGCGCCTACGTCGGCACCTTTTTCGGGCTGGTCGTGCTGGCCCTGCTTGCAGTGTCCACGCTGAATTATCTGGTCGATCCCTATCTGATACACCAGTGGGATTCGCCATTGCTGCAACGGATGCGGCCAACCCGCGAAAAATTGAGTGCCTGGGGCAAGACCTATGTATTGGCGAAATACCGGCCGGCGGTGGTGTATATCGGCAATTCACGCACCGAACTGGGCTTGCCGACCAGCGCGCCGGAATTATTTGAAGGCAAGACCGTGTTCAATGCCGCCTTGTCCGGCGCGTCGGTCGGCGATGCGATCGCCATGGTCGGGCATGCGGCGCGGGTCGGCCGGCTCGACACCGTGGTATGGGGCATCGACGCGCCCTCGTTTTCGATGGCGACCGGTTCGGCCGGCCTGGAGCCGGAATTGACCGCGCCGGGACCGCTGTTTTTCGCGCGGCGCGCCTTGCTGAACGTAAAACGCGGCTTGACGGTCGACATGACCGGCGATGCGCTGCGTGTGTTGAACGGTAGTTTTGGCAAGGTATGCCGCTCCAGCCTGGCGTTTTATGGCCAGCGCGACGATAGCTGCATTTCCGACCGGATATCCGGCTGGGGCGGCACCAGCGCGGCGATGGGACCGCGGCTGGGCGAATTCGGCCGCGGCGATGGCCCGACGACGGCGGCGATGGCTGCCTTCGGCACCAGCGTCGGCAACTTGTGCAAGGCCGGCACGCGGGTGCGGCTGTATATCAACCCGACCCATGCGCTGACGCTGGATGTGCTGTACTGGTCCGGCAAGTGGCCGGCGATGGAGCAGTGGCAGCGCGGCCTGGCGTTATTAGGCGAGCGCCGGCGCGCGGCCGGCTGCGATCTGCGCATCTTCGATTTTTCAGGCTACAACAGCATCACCAGCGAACCGATCCCGCAAGTGAGCCAGCGCCGCGAAATGGCGCATTACTGGGAGGCATCGCATTACCGGACCAGCGTCGGCAGCCTGATCCTGAACCGCATCTTCCATGGCGTCGAGCCGGTGCCGGACGATTTTGGCATCGAACTCGACACCACCATGTTGCCGGCGCACGTGGCCGCGCTGCGCAGCAGCCGCGAGCGTTATCACCTGGACCATGCGCAAGAAACCGCGTTCGCCAAGGCGATCGTCGACGGTCGTGGCGATGTGAATGGCAAGCACGCTCTCAAGTGACATGACGGAATAGCTTGATGCTGCGCATCAGCCAGATCACGGCCAACGACACGGCAAACACCGCCGCCGCCGTGGTCAGCGACGTGATCCAGGCATTGCCGGCGGCCGCCGTGACGCCGGTCAGCTTGAAGTTTTGCATGACAAAAATATGCAGGCAATATATCCCCAGCGTGCAATCGGACACGACCGCCAGCCGGCGCGACGGCAGCCCCGCTGGCAGCGACATGCAGGCCGAGAACAGGCCATAGGCGGCGGTGATGACCAGCGGCGACAGATAGCTGTAAAAGAATTCGCAGGGTCGGCCGCCAGACCTGACGGCCAGCCACCAGGTGGCGATGGCCGTGCCGGCCGACCCCAGCATGAACAGCAGCAAGCCGCTGCCGAGTCCATTGCTGATCGGACCGCGATTCTCGGCCAGCATCGCGCCCAGCACAAAATAGCCGATGAAACCGCCGAAATACAATAATTGATACATGGCGGGCACGCCGCTGGCTTGCCAGTGGCCGCATGCCAGATCGTCTTGCAAGCCTACGATCATCGGATAAATCGACGCCACCAGCAGCCACAGCGCCAGGAAGGCCAGTTGTTCATTGCTGCTGCCGTGCTGGTAAAATTTGCGCAATACCGGCACCACCGCATACAGGCCGATCAGCGCATAAAAATACCACAGGTGAAAACTGGCCGGCCTGGCGATGATTTCTTGCGCCCAGTTGGCGATGGTTTCGCCATTGGCGCTGCGCCAGCACAAGTAAAACAAGGACCAGAACAGGAACGGCGGCAGGATGCGCATGCAGCGCTTGCGCAAGAATGACGACAGCGATTCGCGCTTGGCCAGCAGGTTGGCGCCGCTGATCATGAAAAACAGCGGCACGCAGGCGCGCATCATCGAGTCATAAAGATTGGCCGACGCCCAGCGCGTGTCGTAGACATAAAAATTATCGGCGCAGACATGCAGCAAGACGACCATGAAACAGGCGATGACGCGTAGCCAGCTGGTTCTTCTATCCATTGTATTTACCTGAAAGAATTTATTTTTCAGGCAATCATACAATATTGTTATGTTTGTTCGACAGCGCCGCTTGCCGGAATGGATTGCCTGGTGGTGGCCGGCCCGCCAGCTCCCGACCATAAGCGTACCGCCAGCGCGGCCAGCAGCAAGATCGACGTCGCGCTGGCCAGCACGGCGACAAACGCGTGGTCGAATGCGGTTTTGCCCAGCGTTACCAGCACGGCGGCGGCCTGCGGCGCCAGTTGTGCGGCGGCCAGCAGCGCTTCATCGAGGCTGTCGCGCACCAGTGGCGTCACGTGCACGGCGGAGGGTATCGTCATCGACGCGGTATAGACGCCCGACATGATGCTGCCCAGCACGGTGACGCCGATCGCGCCGCCCAGTTCGAACGACACCTCTTCGATCGACGCGGCCATGCCTTCCTGGCCCGGCGGCGCGTTTTGCATGATCGCGCTGGACGCCGCCGTCATCGCCGCGCCGAGGCCGAAACCCTGCACCGTCAGGCTGGCCATCTGCATCAGGTTGCCCGACTGGTAAGCCAGCAGATAGGCGCCCATGCCGACGCCGGAGATGAGCAGCGAACCCCACAGCACGCGCGCGCTGCCGATGCGCGGTATCAGCAAGCCGGTCAGCGGGCCGGCCACGAACGACGCGAGCGGGATCGGCAAGAAGAACAGGCCGGCTTGCAGCGGCGACATGTCCAGCACCAGTTGCAAGCGCTGGCTCAACACCAGTTCCATGCCGACCAGCGCCGCGGCGGCGATCAGCGCGGCGCCGACGGCCGATGCAAAGCGGCGTTCGCGGAAAATCCTGAAATCGATCAGCGGGTCGGGACGGCGCCGCTGGCGGCGCACGAACAACACCATGAACAGCAGGCCGGCCAGCAGGGCCACCAGCGCCGCTTCCGGCGAGGGCTGGCGTTTGCTCAATTCCTTGATCGCATAGGTGATGCCGATCAATCCCACCATGATGTGCAGCGAGCCCAGCAAATCCCAGCGCCGCTGCGGCTGGCCCGGATGATACGGCATATGGATCAGGCCCAGCACCAGGGCCAGCAAGACGATCGGCACATTGATCAGGAATACCGAGCCCCACCAGAAATGTTCCAGCAAGAAGCCGCCCAGCACCGGGCCGAACGCGGCGCCGCCGGATGCGACCGAGGCCCACACGCCGATCGCCAGTGCACGTTCGCGCTCGTCGGTAAAGGTGATGCGGATGATCGACAAGGTGGCCGGCATCATCATCGCCGCGCCAACGGCCAGGAAACCGCGCGCGACAATCAGCAGCCCGGCCGTCGGCGCATAGGCGGCGCCCAGCGACGCGATGCCGAACACGGCCAGGCCGCCGATGAACAGGCGCTTGTGACCCAGCTTGTCGCCCAGCGTGCCGAAACCCGGCAGCAGGCCGGACACCACCAGCGGATAGGCGTTGACGATCCATAACTTGGCCGACGCCGACGCGCCCAGGTCGTGCGTCAGGCGCGGCAGGGCGGTGTACAGTACGGTCATGTCGATGACGATCAGCAGCAATGCGCTGGAAATGATGGCGAGGATCAGCCATTTTTGTGCAGCGGCAGGCGGATGCGCCGCGGGATGGAGAGGGACGCGGGACATATAATACTCAGTATTTTCAGAATAGGAATACAATCATATTCCTATTTGGGGAAAAGATAAATAGAAATACGATCGTACTTTAAAAAAAGGAAGAGACTTTCATGGGCAGACGGCGGACCATCGACCCGGACCAGGTATTGGATGCGGCGGAAAAAATCGTCCGCAGCGAGGGTGTCGCGGGCTTGACCATCGATGCGGTGGCGAAGGCGGTCGGCATCACCAAGGGCGGGGTGCAATCGTGTTTCGGCAGCAAGGATGCGTTGATCGACGCGATGTTCTTGCGTTGGGGAACCGAGTTTGAAAACGATATCAGCGCCATCACCGGCCCCCAGCGCACGCCGGGAGCCACTATCCGCGCGCATATCGAAGTGACCGAACGCACCGACGACGCCGAGAGCGACCGGGCCGCCGGCATGATGGCGGCCTTGCTCGACACCACCGAACATTTGCGGCGCACCCAGCAATGGTATGCGTCGCGCTTGCAGGGACTGGATTTTGCCGGTGAAGAAGCGCGCCGGCTGCGGCTGGCCTTCCTGGCCAACGAAGGCGCGTTCCTGCTGCGCAGCTTCGGCTTCATGAAAATGAGCGAGCAGGAGTGGCGTGACGCGTTTACCGATATCAAGGCGTTGATGAATCAACGCTAGGCCATCCCCCGAAAACCGTGGCGGGCAGGGCCGGCGGCGGTCAAGCTGGTTCCTTACCTTTTGTTCCTGCGCTGGGGTTTGCTTCTGGTTTGCGGCAATACCTTGCCGGCTATTTTCTCCAGTAATTCCAGGCTCACTTTGTTGCGCACAGGCTCTTCCTCGGTGCCGTACTTCAGATGGCAGGCGGTAAAGTCGGCGAGGGCGGCCTTGGATTGGCCGTAATGGACGTGCACCTGGCACGGCGCGGTGCCGTTGCCGAAATCGATGTGATACTCATCCATATAGTCGACTTGTACGCTGGTTCGCATGACTTTGGCATTGGCCAGCAGCTTGCGCGTCAGCGTTTTTTCGATGGTGGCATGGGGCGCGTGATCCAGCAGATAAGCCAAGGAGGCGTTATTTTGCTGTGCCTGGCGATAAGTCCAGTCCAGCAAACGCGGCCGCATGGCCTTGCCGGCATCCTTGGTTTGTTGTAGTTGTCGTTCCACTATTCTGATGTCCTGGGGCATGCCATGGGACGCCCTGATATCCGACAAGCGCTCCGTCAGGTAGTTGACGGCGTCGTCTTGTGCCTGTATCGCGCGCTTGTACCAGAAATGCGCAAGTGCGAAATTCGTTTCCTGATTCAGATGACGCATGCATGCGCCGGCCTTGGCTTCATGCTGGCGCGCCTTGTCGACCACCTTTGCAACACCGCTCAGCTTGGTAGGCGCCGTGACTGGAAGGGCCGCGGCTGTAACGTCTTGCTGGTCGCTATCGGCGTCAAAGCGTTTCCATAAACCATCTTCACTTTGGCGATAGGCGATCGGTTTTCCGTTGAAGTCGTTATCGACGATCATTAAGCTGCCTTCTTTTCTTCCCGCGAGCGTTCCTTCCATGACGGTGTCGAATACTTCCTGGGCGTCGCTGGCCGGCGCCGGCCTGCTTGCCGCGGACTGGCCTTGTGAATTCTTTTGCTCCGCCGAGGCCGTTTTCCTGGACTTTTTCGACGATGCCGCTGGCGCCGCTTCGCTGGACATCGGTGCATCGAGTAGTTCGGCGTAATTCTTCAAGCGTTCCAAATCTTCTTGCAAGGTTTCGCAGACATAGGCTTTTTGATGCGCCAGTTCGGCGAAGGCGGCCGCCACGTTGTCTGCCAGGCCATGTTCTTTGGCCGACGATGCAATTGCGCTGGCTTCTTGTTCCAGCGTGCGGAAATTCTGCACGGCGCTATGCAAGATCCGATAGGAAGACACATCCATGCCGCCATCGGTGCGCTGCTGCGTCAGCATCGGGATCAACTGTTGCTGCAGCACGCCTTCCAGTACCACGCTGCGCGTATTGAATTCATGCAGCCATTCCTTGATACGCTGGTGCATGCTGGCATCGCCGCCATATTCCATCCGGCCCAGGTTTTGCATGACTAACTGCCTTTGCAGCCACGCATGGGTGGCGACCGATTCGATGAATACGCCTGTGACCCGGCCGCGCGCCGCGATCGCGTCCAGGCGCGCGCTTTGTGTCAGCGGGCTGCGGTAATTGCTGATGGTGCGGTGATCCGATTGGCTATCGATCTGTTGCAGCAGCGTGGCTACCCCATTTTGCGCGCCGTTCGCGTGCAAACGGGCCCTGTTCAACAGTTCGGCCAGTACTGCCGGGTTGAGTCCGCCTTGCAGCAGGCCGGCTCGCTTGCGCCGCAAAATATCCTGGACGAAACGCAGATGCAGGTGGGCCGCATGTTCATGGTCTTGTATCACCGTGGTCAAGTCATTGCGCATGGTTTCACGCATGTCAGGGTGATCCGACAGCAGCATCAGCTCATTGCGCACCACATGTTCCATATGCGTGGCCGCCTTGCCGTAAGCCTCGCACTGCACCCGCGCCTCGGTGGCGGCGCGGCCCGCGCTGGCCTGCAGGTTGCGCAGCGTGTAACCGACTTGTATCATCGACAGAATGATGGTTTTTCTCTGTTCCTTGAAATTATTTTTGGTCCGTAAAAACTCGGTCAGCCTTGGCCGTGGCTGGCGCTCTTCGTGCAAGGCCAGCGCCTGGTCTATATACTTCAAGCCCTGGACATGCAATTCTTGCGATTTGTAGAGCAACTGTTCCTGTACTTTTGCCTGCTTTTCGATCTTGGTCATATGCAATAGAGCGGCGCCATAGATATGACAGGCTTCCGCCAGCCTTTCATTGGCGTTGCCTATATGATCTTTCAAGGTTTCTTTGTGACCTGCAAAGTGATCGCCGTCAAGATGCGCTTTTGCCTGGCGGCCAATGTGACTGAGATCCTTCTGGACGCTGTTGAAGATGCTTGTCAGGTGCTCGAACAGCGCTTTGCCTGACGGCTGGCCAAGCGCTTGCAGCGCCCCGTCGGGATGCTCGCTGCATTTCTGGGTGCACAGATGTATTTGATCGAGCCGTGGTTCGATGGAGCTGCCCAACTTCTCGATTTCATCAAAGAAATCGGAAGAATTGTGCGCGCTGGCGGAGGGATGGTGCGGTGGCCGCGTCTGGCTGATGCGTTGCTGGGCAAGGGAACTGGTAATGGAATGCATAAGGAATGGCTGAGTGGATGGCGTATCCATCTCAGTGGTCGTGATCAAAGTAAAGTTCCCTACCCGAGCCATGCCAGCGGAGTGCTGCACGGATCGATTCAAAGGCAACGCGTCAGCACCGCACAACCTTTTTCGCACACCCGGGTGGCATGTTCGAATTGCGGGAATTCGCTTTTCCAGCGTTGCAGCGTTTGCTGTTCATCGGGCCGGGCCGCATCGTCGAGGAAGATCTTGCCGCCCAGGCGCAGTCGTTCGAACAGGACCGGGCCGGCCGGGTAGCGCGCCAGCTGGTGTACCGCTTGCGGCGGGCCGTCGATTACCAGCATGTCGATTGCTTCTTTGCTGGACAGAATGTCATGCTGGTACCATGGCCAGCCATCGATGCCGGTCACGCCATCGTGCAAGGGCGCATGCAGCACTTCGGCCCAGTCGGACAAGCCGTGGCGCGCCAGTTGCTGCCGGGTTTGCTCGGCGTAAGCGGCATCGTGTTCCAGGCTCCATAATTTGCCGCCGCCATTCAATTGCAGGCAGCGCGCCAGCACCACGGTCGACGCGCCGCTGCCGCATTCCAGCACCTTGCGCGGCTTGGCGGCCAGCACGTTGCGCGCCACTTCCAGCAAGAAGTCGGGCGAGGCCGCCCAGCCGCGCGTGGCGGGCAGGCTTTTGTCCAGCCGCAATTCCAGCTGCAGATTGTGCAACGCTTCGACCTGGCGGAACAACTGGTCGGGGCCGTGCAGCGACTGGTCCTTGATATCGTGCAGCAGCAAATGGATCAGCCGCACTTTGTGCAGCGTATAGAGGCACAGCAGCGATACGGCAAGGATCAGTAACACTGTGGTGAAGGGAAACATGCGGGCTCTCTTTCAAGTTGCAAGGATTTTACTGACGACATAGCGGAATTTGCCGGACGTGTCGGGGCTGATTTCCGTCATTTCTTCGATGACGATGGCGACTGCCGCGCCCAGCCTGGCCTGGAAGCCGGCGACGATGGCCAGCCTGGCGGCCTGGTCCAGCACCGGCAGCGCGACCAGCAGGATGCGCGTCAACAGCAGGCTTTCCTGGATGATCTTGAAACCGCGCACTTGCGGCAAGTCGCGCAAGATGTAGACCAGCGCCAGGCCATGCATGACGGTGCCGTCGTGGGCCACCACGAAGTCGGTGCTGCGGCCGTCGATGTGCTTGAGCAGCGGCAAGCCGCGGCCGCAGGCGCACGGTTCGCTCGCCAGCGTGCCGACGTCGCCGGTGGCGTAGCGGATGAAGGGAAAATCGCGGCTGGCCAGGTGGGTCACCACGATGGCGCCGCTGGCGCCCGGCGGCAGCGGCTGGCCGGCCGCGTCGACGATTTCGACGATGATGTCTTCGGCGGTGATGTGCATGCCGCCTTCCGGGCATTCATGGGCGATGAAACCGGCGTCGCGCGCGCCGTAGCCATTGGCCACCGGGCAGCCGAACGCGCGGCCGATGGTGTCGCGCTGTTCATCGTACAGCCGTTCCGAGGTGACGAAGGCGACCCGCACGCCGAGGCCGTCCAGCGCGGTGCCGGTATCGGCGGCGCGGCGCGCGATATGGCTCAGCGCCGACGGGTAGCCGAACAGCATGCGCGGCCGGATGCGGCGGATTTGGCGGATGAAGCCGTCGACTTTGTTGGCCGACATTTCAAACGCCGGCAGCAGCGTGCTGCGCAATAGGCGGTCGCGCAGCCGCCGCAGCCGGTCTTGCACCTTGAGCTCGATCGGCGAACCCCACACCACCACTTCGCGGTCGCCGATATCGACGCCCCACCAGCGCGTGGCGCGCCATTTGGCGGCGACATCGTGGCTGATGCGTTCGCGGCCGATATAAAATACCAGCGGTTCGCCGCTGGAGCCGCCGGTGTTAAAACGCTGCAAACCGCGCGCCTGGCTGGATTTGAATGCGTTGCGGCAAAAGCCGATGTCGGCCTTGACCAGCAGCGGCAAGCGGACCAGGTCGGCCAGCGTATCGACCTGGCCGGCGTCGAAGCCGATGCTGGCGAACAAGGCCCGGTAGTAGGGCACATGGGCCTGGGCGTGTTCCAGCAAGCTGCGCAAGCGCTGCAATTGCCATTGCCGCAGCCGCTCGGCGCTCCACCATTGCGACAATTCCATCTGGCGGCGCAGCGCCAGGCTGTCGTGGCGCTTGCATTTTTCATGCAGCGGAAACAGCACGGCGGCTACCAGCCGGGTGTACAGGCCGGAACGGGGGCCGCGCAGCACGCGGCGGTATTGCGCCATCAGCAGCGGTGCCACGCTGTCCCACGAAAATTGCGCGACATGCAGCAAGCCGTTGGCGGCCAGGCGACGCGCCGTCGACGGGCTGCGGATCAGCGTCAGCAGCGCCTGCGCCATCGCTTGCACATCGCCGGGCGGCACCAGCAGCGCGCTGGCCTGGTGTTGCAAGAGATGCGGAATGCCGCCGGCGTCGGTACTGACCAGCGGCACGCCGCAAGCCAGCGCTTCCAGCACCGAGACCGGCATATTGTCGGCCAGGCTGGGATTGAGCACGATGTCGCTGGCCTGGTACAGCGCGCTCATGGCACTGTTGTCGATCCGGCCGGTAAAGGTGACGCTATCGGCCAGTCCCAGCGTGGCCACCAATTGTTGCAAGGATGGCAGTTGCGGACCGCTGCCGGCGATGCACAGCTTGGCTCCAGGGCAGGTTTGCCTGACGACGGCAAACGCGCGTATGGCGCTGGCATTGTCGTAAATGGTTTCCAGGTTGCGCGCCACCAGGATGTGCGGACCGTTCCCGGCCGGACGGAGCCGGGGCTGGCTGGGGCCACGCGGCGCAAAGCGGCCCAGGTCGATGACATTCGGCACGATCTGGGCGGCAAAGCCGTATTGCTCGAAGATCGCGGCCAGGAAGGCCGACGGCACCACGATGCTGTCGGCGCGGCGCAGGCTGAGCGTCACCAGCCGTGGACTCCTGGCGAAAAATGCCGCCGCCTCGCCGCCGCGGTAGTTCAATACCGATGGCTTGCCTTTGAGCATGGCGATCCATACAGCCGGCGCGGCGTGCAAATGCCAGGACCAGCCGGAATTGGCCATGATGTGGAACAGGTCGACCGTATCGGCCACGCGCCACAAGCGCCATACATGGAGCGGCAGGCGCAGCATGGCGCGCAGGAACTTGATCCGGCCCAGCCAGGCCCAGTGCGGCGGCCACGGCAGGTTGACTGCCAGCAGTTGCACGGTGGCGCCGTCGGCGCGCAGCAGCGCCGCCAGTTGTCCGGTCTGGTTGGCCATGCCGCCCGACGGCGGCGGCACGGGACCGACCAGCGCGATGCGGAGGCCGGACAGTTTCATGGCGGCACCTTGCTGGACGGCTTGCTCGGGGACTGGTGCGATTGATTGTTTGAAATCAGGCGCTGGTAAATGCCGGCGTAGCGGCTGACGCTGCTGCTCCAGTTGCGTTCCTGCAGCACATAATGGCGCGCCGCCCGGCGCAGGAACGGCCAGCTGTCGGCGTCGTGCAGCAATTGCAGCACCGCGTCGGCCAGCGCATCGGCCTTGCCAGCCTCGAACAAGATGCCGGTCTTGCCATGGCTAATCAATTCACGGTGGCCGCCGACGTCGGAAGCGACCACCAGCCGGCCTTGCGCCATCGCTTCCAGCGGTTTTAAGGGCGTGACCAGCTCGGTCAACCGCATCGGCAGGCGCGGATAGACCAGCATGTCGATCATCTGGTAATACGCGCCGATCTGCGCGTGCGGCACGCGGCCGGCGAACACCACCTGGCGGCTGATGCCGAGCCGTTCGGACAGACGCATCAATTCGGCTTCCTGCGGTCCGCCGCCGGCCAGCAGCAGGCGCAGCGATGGAAACGCGGCCAGCAGGCGCGGCATCGCTTGCAACAACAGCGCCAAGCCTTCATAAGCGTAAAAGGAGCCGATGAAACCCAGCACCAGATGGCCGTGCAGCCCCAGTTGGCGCGCCAGTTGCGGTCCGTCGGCCGAGGGCCGCTCGAAGGCGCTGCTGTCGACCGCGTTCGGGATCACCGTGATTTTTGCCGCCGGAATGCCGCGCGCGGCCAGGTCTATGCGCAAGCCCTCGCAAATGGTGGTGACCGCGTCGACCCGGTGCAGCGCATAGCTTTCCAGCGCGCGGCTGAGCCGGTAGCGCAAGCCGTTGATGCGGCCAGTGCCATGGTCGGCCGCCGCATCTTCCCAGAAGGCGCGGATTTCATACACCACCGGAATGCCCAGCGCGCGGCCGACGCTGAGCGCGGCGATGGCGTTCAGCGCCGGCGAATGGGCGTGCAGGATGTCCGGCCTGAGTTGTTGCGCCAGTTGGCGCAAGCGCTGGCGCAGGCCGATGATGATGCTGTAATGGCCCAGCAGCGGCAGGCAGGCCCACCAGTGGCGGCTGGGCGCGGTGCGAAAAAAATGCCAGCCGTCGACGCGCTGTTCGGCCAGGCCGGATTGCTGGTCGTGCCTGTCTCGATGCTGGCTTTGTTTTGCGCTGGTCAAATGGCTGGTCGACCAGCCGAAGGCGCGCTGCTGCTTCAAGATCGCCAGCGTGCGAAAGGTATAGCCGCTTTGCAGCGGCAGCGAATGATCCAGTATGTGCAGGATGCGCATGCGATTCCTTAGGGTAATACCATGGATAGTCGGCGCTTCAGGCCATGGCCAGGTCGGGTTGTGTCGCTGGCGGCATGGCGCCGGCCAGTGTGTGGCGCAAAAAGGATTCGAACATCAGCAACGACCACAGCGGCGCGCTATGGTCGCGCCGGCCCGAATCGTGGCGTTCCAGCATGTCTTCGATACACGCCATGTCGAACAGGCCGGATTCGCGCAAGGTCGGCCCCAGCAGCCTGCTGCGCAGGCGCTGGCGCAGCGGGCCGCGCAGCCATGCCGCCAGCGGCACCGAAAAACCCATCTTGTCGCGGTACAGGATGTCGTCCGGCAGGTAGGGCCGCAACGCTTGCTTGAACAGGTATTTGCCTTCGGCGCCGCGCAGTTTCAAGCCGGGCGGCAAGCCGGAGATCCATTCCACCAGTGGATGGTCGAGCAGCGGCACGCGCACTTCCAGGCCATGCGCCATGCTGGCCCGGTCGACCTTGGTTAATATATCGCCCGGCAAATAGGTTTTCAGGTCCAGGTACTGGATCAGCGACAGGCTGTCTTGCGTCGGGCTGGCGGCGGCGTGGCGGCGCATCACTTCGACCGCCTGGTAGCCGCCCAGTTCGCGGCGCAGCGAGGCGCTGAACAGGCGCTGGCGCATCGCATCGCTGATGATCGATACGCCATGGAAATAGGCCGCCACCGAATCGCGCGCCAGGCCTTCGAAGGTGGTCTTGGCGCGTAGCATGCGCGGAGCCCAGTCGGCTTTCGGATAAAGGTGGCCGAGCGCGCCGAACAGCGGCCGGCGCAAGCCCGCCGGCAACAGCTTGCGCCAGCGTTCCTCATGCATGAACCAGCGGTAGCGCCGGTAACCGGCCAGGTTTTCGTCGCCGCCATCGCCGGACAGGGCCACCGTGACGCGCTGGCGCGCCAGCTGGCACACGCGGTAGGTCGGCAACGCGGAACTGTCGGCGAACGGTTCATCGTACAGCGCGGCCAACTGGTCGACCAGCGCAAAATCGTCTTGCTCGACGCGCAGCGCATGGTGCCGGGTCTGGTAGCGCCGCGCCACGCGGTCGGCGTAAGACGATTCGTCGAAGGCCGGGTCGCCAAACGAAATCGAGCAAGTCTCGACCGGCTCCTGCCTGCAGCCGGCCATCATCGCCACCACCGCGCTGGAATCGACGCCGCCGGATAAAAACGCGCCCAGCGGCACTTCGGCCACCAGCCTGATGCTGACTGCTTCGCGCAGCCGGCTGATCAATTCGTCGCCGGCCTGCGCTTCGCTGGCCACCTGGCGCGGTTCGAAGGGAACGTCCCAATATTGCCGGCTGGCTGGCGGCGGCGCGCCGTGGCGTAGTGTGAGTGTATGGCCGGGTGGTAATTTATGTATGGCGGCAAAGATGCTGCGCGGTTCAGGCACGTAACCGTAGGCAAAATAATCCTCCACCGCCAGGGGATCGAGCTTGCGTGGCATCGCCGGATAGGCCAGCAGCGCCTTGAGTTCCGAGCCGAACAGCAAACAGCCGTCGCCGGGCAATCCGTAATACAGCGGTTTTTCGCCGAGCCGGTCGCGCGCCAGGAATAACAGCTGCTGCCGCTTATCCCACAGCCCGAAGGCGAACATGCCGCGCAAGCGGTCGACGCAGCGTTCGCCCCATTGTTCCCAGGCATGCACGATCACTTCGGTATCGCTGTGGGTGCGGAAACGGTGGCCGAACTGGCTCAATTCGCGTCGTAATGCCTGGAAATTATAAATTTCACCATTAAATACCAGCACCACGTCGCGCGCTTGATTGAACAGCGGCTGCTGGCCGCTGGCCAGGTCGATGATGGACAGGCGCCGGTGACCCAGTCCCAGTCCCGGTTCGCGGTGCAGCCCGGCTTCATCGGGGCCGCGATGGCGCTGGCTCTGGTTCATCGCGTGCAAGACCCGGGCGTCGATGTCGCGCCTGCCGTATAAATCGAAAATGCCGACGATGCCGCACATGGTGGTCCTTTCGGGGCGCTGGCCCTCAGCTTTGCTGGTGCAATGACTGGAACATCGCGTCGTAGACCGCCAGATACGCGTCCGACATCGCCAGCAAGCTGTGTTCCGCCAACACCTGGCGCCGGCCGCGCATGCCGTGGCGCGGTCCCAGTTCCGGCATGCTGTAGTAGTCGGCGATCGCGTCGGCCAGCAAATCGGGCGCTTGCGGCGGCACCAGTGTGCCAGTCCAGCCCGGCTGTACCAGGTCGACATTGCCGCCGACCGTGGTGGCGACCACCGGCAAGCCGCTCGACATCGCTTCCAGTATCGTATTGGAACTGCCTTCGGTCAGCGACGGCAAGACGAACAGGTCCATGGCGCGCATCAACTGGGGCACGTCGTCGCGCGCGCCGGGCAGCCAGGCCAGGCTGGCCACGCCGGCCTGGCGCAACTGGGCCAGGCATGCTTCGCGGCACGGACCGTCGCCGGCGATGATCAGGCGCAAGCGCGAACCCGGTCCCGGCTCCTGTGCCAGCAACAATAAAAAGGCTTGCACCAGCGATTTGAAATCCTTGACATCGACCATCCGCCCGACACTGCCGATGACAAACGCGTTATTGCACAGGAAGCCAGGCGGACCGACCGCCGCCGCCGGTCCCAGGCGCGGATGGAATTGCAGGCTGTTGACGCCGTTGCCGATATGCGTGACACGGGCCGGATGGGCGCCGATGCGCTCGACCAGCCACGATTGCAGGTCTTGACTGACGGCAATGAAATGACCGACCAGCGGGCGCATCATCTTGCGCAGCAGATTGTATTTCCAGTTGGTGCCATGCAAATCGTGCATGTCGCGCCCATGTTCGCCATGCACGCGCAACTTGATGCCGGCCAGCGCCGCCAGCAGCAAGCCTTCGATGCAGCCCAGGTTGCGGGTATGGATCAGCGCCGGACGCAAGTCGCGCAAGGTGCGGTACAGGCGCAGGTAATGGCGCCAGTCCTTGCCTTCAAGCTTGTTCAGGCTGATGATTTGCACGCCGGGCGTAGTGATGCGCTGATGAAAGTCGGTGTAATCCTTGAGGCAGACGATGGCGTGCCGGTAATGTGTCGGCGGCATATTGTTAATCAGGTTCACCAGGCCGTTTTCCAGGCCGCCGACGCCCAACTGGTGGATCAGGTGCACGATCAGCGGCGGCGTGCCCGGCGCCGTGGCCTGCAGGCTGGCGCCCTGCGCGCCGCTGACGGGTTCACTGGTCAACAGCATTGTTCAATCCTTGTTGTATGGACGGCAGCATGGCCGACAAGAATGCCGACAGACGGGCCTCCGGCGGCGGGCCCAGGTCATCGTAGGGCGCGCTGATGGTAATTTCGGCGCCGCCCTGGTCGGTCTGCAAGAGTTTGGCCTTGGCCAGCAGTAGTTTGACCAAAAAACTGTTGCCGGTGTCGCTGCCGCTCTGGCGGTACCAGCGCCACAACAGCAGCCGGCTACTGCCGTTTTGCAGCGTGATTTGCCGCAGATGCAAGGTTTTGCCGTTGACCGGCACGCTCCTGGCGTCATCGTCCAGCGCCAGCCATGGCTCGCCATACGGCTTGTTGAGATGGGCCAGCAATTGAGCGTCGCGGCTCTGGCGCGCATACCAGGCCACTTGCAGGCTGACCGGGCCGTCCGGACCGCGGTACGATTGCACGAATTCGAGCGGCGTGCCGGCGTGCGGCGCGCGCCATTGGCCGGCGGCGGCCGGCAACGCCGACCAGGCGCCGCCAGGTGCTGCGATCGACAGCGCGGCGGCGGCCGGACGGCTGTCGCCGCCGGGCGCCGCTATCCGCCCGGCCAGCAGCGGGCCGGCCGCCGCCAGTGCGACGCAGCCAGCCGCCGCCCCCAGCAGGATGGCGCGCGCCGGGGCGGGGAAGGGGAGGCTTGCCGCCGCCATGCCCGGCTTGCTGTGCGCCGGCGGCGAGTCGCGCCAGAACGAGGCGGCCCAGAACAGCAGCAGCGACACCAGGCCGAAAAACAGCCAGCCATAGACCAGGTGGTCGACGCCGACCGCCAGTTGCATATTGCTCCAGTGGCCTATCATCACGATCAGATAGGCGCGCAAGCCGTTGGCCAGGATCGGCAATAACAGCGCCACCACGATGAAGGCGATGCGGCGCCACAAGCCATGGTAATTCAGGTACGCATACAAGATACCCAGCGCCAGCGAGGCGATCACGTAGCGCAAGCCGCTGCATGCCTCGACCACCGACCAGTTGCCGCTGGGAATACTGAAATTATTATTTTCACGAAATACCGGCACGCCGGTCAGTTGCAGTGCGCCGACCGTGAAACGGGCCGTGAAATCGATCAGCGGCGGAATGAACACTTCGCCGAACGGCACGGCCAGGAATAGATAGGCCAGCGGAAAGGCCAGCCGCCGCGCCGCCGGCCAGCCCAGCATGGCGATCACGGCGGCCGGGATCATCGCGGTGACCGCGTATTGGGCGACCACTTGCACATTGGCGGCAAAGGCCAGCAGCCATGCCAGCGCCAGCAACGGCAGCAGCACGAAGCCGCCGGCGGCCGGCGCCAGCCGCAGCGCGGCCAGGCTGCGGCGCTGGCGCCAGGCCAGCCACAGGCAGACCGGCAGCACGGCAAAACCATGGGCGAAGGTTTGCGAACGCCACCATAACAAGACCATGTCCGACAGCGTGTCGCGATATAACAGCAGGATCGCGGCGATCACGCCCAGGCATGGCAGCAGTTGGCGAGGGCGCAGCGTAAGGTTGGCCGTGGGCAGCAATGTCACGCCGCGTGGCGCGACTGCCGGCAGCGCGGATTTGACATCGGCGCTCATGACGGCGGTTCCCGCCGGGCCTGAGGGTGAGCCGCACCATTGCCCGCGCCATGGCCTGGGCCGCGGCCCAGGCTGGGATCGCTGTGGATGCCGAGCAGCGCGCCCAGGCGTTGCAGGTTTTTGTCCCAGCTGTAATCTTGCAAGATGCGCAGGCGGGCGGCCGGGCCCAGGTCGATATTTTCCGTCAGCAGACGGCTGGCTTGTTGCACAAACTCATGCTCGTCGGACGCGCTGGCCACTTCCACGCCATCTTGCGCGTTGATGCCTTGCAGCGCTTGCGGCGTGGCCAGCACGGTCTTTTGCATCGCCATCGCTTCGAGCACCTTGTTTTGCACGCCGCGGGCGATGCGCAGCGGCGCCACCACCAGCGCGGCGTGTGCCAGGTAGGGCCGGATATCGGCGACAAAACCGGTGACCGCGACGCCGGGCGTATCGGCCAGCGCCCGTACTTGCCGCGCTGGCCGGCTGCCGGCGATATAGAACAGCAGCTCGGGAAAGCGCAGCCGCAGCGCTGGCCAGACCCGTTGCACGAACCAGCCGACCGCCTCCGCGTTCGGCCAGTAATCCATGGCGCCGGTAAACACCAGCACGCGCCGGCCGGCCGGATACGGATTGTCGCAGGCGGCGCCGGTATCAGCGGGCGGCGCGAAGTAGGCCGCGTCGACGCCATTATTGAAATAGCCGGTCTTGCGCCTGGCCATGGGCGCGCGCTGGCGGAACAGCGCCGCTTCGGCGCTGGACACGAAGGTGGAGGCATTAAATTGCTGGGCGATATGGCGTTCGTAATTGCGCAAATAATGCGCTTCGCGCGCGTACAGCAGCGACAGCGGCCACGCCTTGGTCGCCGCGTACTGGTCCCATTTTTCGGAATCGACATCGACAAAATCTATCACCCGCTGCAACACATGGCCGGGGCCGGTATCGAGGTATTGCGCCATCGGGCCGGAAAACACCAGCGCCTGGCGCAACTGGCCGGTATGCAGCAGTGCGTCGACCCAGCGTTGCAATCCGGCATTGCGGTAGTAGGGCAGGCTCATCGGCTGTTCCGTCAGCAGCCCGCTCACGCTGCGCACACGCGCCAGCATCGGGTATTGCCGGATAAAACAGGTGCTGGCGCACAGCGCCTTGACGGTATCGATATGATGCGCATCGTCGGCGTCGTCGATGAAGCAGCCGAGGTGGACGCGGAAATGGACCGCCAGGTATTTCAGCACATGCCAGGAGCGTATCTTGTCGCCCTTGTTGGGCGGATACGGAATGCGGTGCACCAGATAAAGTAAATCCGCCATGGTCTATCCAAGATTTCTTACGATCAATGGTCCCAGTGCATTGGCCAGCGGCAGCGGCAACTGGCGCCACGCCCGGATGAAGTGACGGTATCTGGGATTCAAGGGATGCACTTCCGGTAAGGTTTTGGCCCGGTACAATTTGTATTGGTAGGGCAGCACGTGCGCCGGGAAGCCCCAGTTTTTCTTGAAATCGTAGGCGCCGGTACCGAGCTTGCTGCGTCCGAAATCGAATAGCGTGCAGGCGCGCTCGCCGGCGCGGCGCATGACTTCCCAGTACATGAAGTCGTTGCCGGCCACGTCGCGCGCGCTGGCGCTGCCGGCGCCGTAATAGGGCAGTACTTCATTCCGGAAATAAAACACCAGCACGCTGCTGAGCACCTCCTGCTCGCGGTAAACGCTGATGATGTCGCAATCGCGGCCGAATTCGCGCAGCAGCAAGTCAAAATAGCGGCGTCCGAATACCGGCGTGCCGAGCCGGTGCAGATTGTTGGCGTACACCGGATAAAACCGCTGTACATCGTAATCGATGGCGCTGTGCAAGCCGGCCGCGATGCCCTTGCGTACCATGGCGCGCTGTTTGCGGGGAATTTCCAGCATGTTTTGCGCCGCGTCGAGGTGGATGGCCTTGCGGAAGGTCGCATACAGCGGTTTTTGCAGCCAGCCAGCCGGGTCATGGTACGGACCGGCCGCGTCGCGGTTGCGGTATTCCAGGTGGCCGACGCCGAGCCGGCCGGCCAGCGCCTGCGCGGCCTGGTCCAGCGCGGCGCAGGCTTGCGGGTCGGTGCCGGCTATGCCGCCATACACGCAAAACGGCAGCGAAGACAGCGAGCGGCCGAACAGCCGGCTGTCGATCAGCGCCAGCGGCAACACGGCGACGATGCGCTGGTCCATTTCGGCGTACAGGAACCAGGTTTGATGGCCGAACGCCTGTTCGATGACGTGCTGCCAGCCGGCGCGGTGGAAAAACGTCGCATTCGGGCAGCGCATGACAAACGCGTCCCAGCGCGCCGCGCCGCCCGGCGCCAGCTGGCCGACCTTCAGTAGCGCACTGTCCGGCCGCATTGCCGGCGGCATGTCTTGCGCGTCGGCGCCGGGCGGGAGAACCGTGTGACACTCGACCATCATGTGCTCCCGAGGAAAATTCTATCCATGCGATCCCAGTGGAAGTCGCGCATCAGCGCATCGAGCCGGGTTTCCATCTGTTCCAGGTTCAGGTAATGCCGGAAACGCGTCTTGAATGTGAGCCCGGAAAGCCTGGGCTGGCCGGGGTCCAGCTCCCACGGATGAAAATAGAATATGCCAGCTTGCCGCTCTAGTGAGTTGATACGGCGCAAAAGCCAGCGCGACAGTGGATAGGGCAGCAAGCGGAAGTATCCGCCGCCGCCGGCCGGGAAATTGCGCGACCACAGGCGCACCGTGCTGATCGGCAATTCCAGCAAGCCGTCGGCGCCGTTCGGATAGTGCGCAAACCGCGGCGCGTCCGGCATGCCGTAATGGTCGTGGAGGATAGGGTAGATGCTGGAACTGTAGCGGTAGCCGGCTTCGCGCAAGCTGTCCAGCGCCCACAGATTGCCTTTGCCGATGGAAAAGCTGGGCGCCCGGTAGCCCAGCACCGCCTGGCCGCCGATCTGTTCGATGATGGCCTTGCTGGAACTGATGTCGTTGAGGAATTCGGCGCGGGTCTGGCCGCAGGCGCGCAAGTGGCCGTAACCGTGGCTGGCCAATTCATGGCCTTGGGCAACGATGCTGCGCAATAGTCCCGGATAGCGTTCGGCGATCCAGCCCAGCGTGAAAAAGGTGGCGTGGATACGGTGCGTGGCCAGCAGCGCCAGGATGCGTTCGACGTTGGCTTCGACGCGGCACGGCATGGCCGGCCACGACGCGCGTTCAATGTGGGGCGCGAAGGCCGAGACCTGGAAATAATCCTCGACATCGATGGTCAGCGCATTGCGCATTGGTAAAACTTGCGGCTGCAAGACTTGTTCCAGCAAGATTTCAGGCGCGCCCATGGTCATGCTCCCCGTCCGCGCAACCAGGCGGCGATGGTGGCGGCGATGCGGTCGGCGGCGTGGCCGTCCCATAGCGGTGGAACCTTGCCGCGCTTGCCGCCGTTGACCAGGATGTCGTCGCACAGTGCCAGGATCACGGCCGGATCGTGGCCGGCCACGGTATTCGTGCCCTGGCTGACGGTGACCGGCCGTTCGGTATTGGCGCGCAGCGTCAGGCACGGTACGCCGAGCGCCGTGGTTTCTTCCTGGATGCCGCCGGAATCGGTCAGGACCAGCGTTGCGTGTTGCATCAAACCAAGCATTTCCAGGTAATCGAGCGGCGGCAGCGGCACGATGCCGGGTTGCCGCAGCAAGTCGCGCAAGCCCGGCTGGTCCAGCGCCGCGCCGGTGCGCGGATGGACCGGGAACAGCACCGGCAGGCTCCGGCTCAGGCTGGCCACCGCATGCAGCAGTCCAGCCAGCCGTTCGGCATCGTCGACATTCGACGGCCGGTGCAGCGTCAGCACCGCGTAGCCGGGCGCCGCCGCGCAACTCTCCAGCGACAGGCCATGCCTGCGCAGCGACTGCTCCGGCGCGACAGCGCACGGTAATTGCTGGTGCAGCGTATCGATCATCACATTGCCGGCAAAATGGATGGCGTCTTGCCGTATGCCCTCGCGCAACAGGTTTTCCTGCGCTCCCGCTTCGCTGGTGAACAGCAGGTCGGACAATTGATCGGTCAGGATGCGGTTGATTTCTTCCGGCATGGCGCGGTCGAAACTGCGCAGGCCGGCCTCGACGTGAATCACCGGGATCGCCATCTTGGCCGCCACCAGCGCGCAGGCCAGCGTCGAATTGACGTCGCCGACCACCAGCACCGCCGTCGGTCTCCTGCTTTCGAGCACGGTTTCAAAGCGCTTCATCACGTCGGCGGTTTGCACGGCATGGCTGGCGGACCCGACTTCCAGGTTCAGGTCCGGTGCTTCCAGGCCCAGCGCCGCGAATTGGCGCTGGTTCATCGCGCTATCATAATGCTGGCCGGTATGCACCAGCGTGATGGCCGGCGCCGGGACCAGGCGCCGCAGCGCGGCCAGGATCGGCGCCATCTTCATCAGGTTGGGGCGCGCGGCGACCACGCAGACGATGTGTGCGGAAGGGCGGGTCGGCATGCTGTCACTCCTTAAGTTAAAACAAGATGGTGAGGGTGGCGCTGACGCCGTTTTCACGGTAGTCGCCGCCGCGGTTGCTGGTGTGGCGCAAGTGGCGCAGATCGACGGCGGCGGTGACTTTCGGCTGCAGCGTCCGGCTCAGTCCGACGTTCAATGCCAGGTTGGCGTCCTTGCGGCCGTTGCTGGCCGAGGCGATGGTGCCGTAGCCGGCACTGGCATTGACGTTGTTGCGCGGCGACATGCGCCAGCTCCAGCCGCTATTGATGCCGGTCTGGCGGGTCCGGTCTTGCAGTGCCAGTTCCGATGGCGGCAACAGCGCGCTGTCGATGCCGCTGCTGGTCTGGGCGTTGCGGTCGGTCGCATTGAAGGCCAGCACAAACGTGCTTCTGCCTGTGGCGCGCAGCATCGACAGCTTGAATTGTTTTTGCAGGAAATAACGATGACTGAAATAATTGACCGCGCCGGCATCCGGCCCCAGCGCTTGCGAATAGCGCAGGAAGGCGATGATGCGCTGCCGGCGTTGCAGCGCATCGGGCAGCAGGCCGCTCCACAACTGGTCCAGCATGCTGGCGGTCTGGCTCGGCGACAGCCGCGAAAATTGCGCCGGCGAACTGGTGATGTCTTCGCTGTAGCTCAGCGCCCAGCTGGTGTAGCGGCTGCGGTGGCTGGCGTCGAGCGTGTAGGTATTGCCGAAAAAACGCTTGCCGGTGCTGGCCACCAGGCTGCTGCGCGCGGAGGGATACCAGCCGGCGCCCAGCGACCAGAAGCGGCCCTGCGACGCGGCGCCGGCGTTGGCCGCATAGCCCTCGTCCTCATGGCCGCCGCTGCCGAACAGGTTCAGCTTGCTACTCAGCGGATAACGCAGCGACAAGGTGGTTTTTCTCATGTCGACCGGCGCCAGCAGCCCATCCTCGGTGCGTTTCCGGTCGTAGCGCGCATTCCAGCCCAGGCTGCGCGGATCGGTATCGCCATCGAGCTGGAACAATAGCGCATCGCTGCGCACCGACAATAAATCGTTGCCGCTTTTCAGCTGGTCGTGCGTGTAGCGCAATTCGGCCGTGGCCAGGCCGCGCAGGCGGTGGCGCAGGTAGGGACTGAGGGTCAGCGTGCGCACCGTGGTGCTATTGTCGCCCTGCGGCAAATTGTCGACCGTTTGTCCGCCGAATGCGGAAATATTGTGCTGGGCGATATGCGCGCGGGCGTCGGCGAACAGCCAGTCCTCCAGCAATTCGGCGGCGGCGTCGGCCGCCAGTTGATGATTGGTGGTGTCGGCCTGGTGCCGGTAAAACAGTTTTTGCAGCGTGTAGTCGAGGTGGATGCGCAAGCGCGGACCGCTGCCGATCAGCGCGATCGACGGCGCGATTTCAGTGATCAGGTCGGACCTGGTTTGCCCGGGCGCCGCCAGCAAGATATTGTCGCTATAACTTTCGCGCAGCCTGAGCGCGGGATTGACAGTCCAGTCGGCGGCGCTGGTCCGCGCCGGCGCCATGCTCGTCATGACCAGCAAAGTGCACAGGCCGGCGGCCGGATGGCGCATGGTCAACCAGCGGCGCAATCGGCGGCTAGTCGTAATAGCCATAATAATCGCCGCCCGAAAACGCCTTGGTCTTGTTGTAGATCAGGTTGATATGCGGACAGCCGTCGATCTGGCGCAGCGCTTCGCGCACCGCGTGCTGGGTGGTGGTCTCGGCCTCGACCACCATCACCACCTGGCCCATTTGCGCCGCCAGCACATTTGCCTCGGTGGTGATCAGCAGCGGCGGCGAATCGAAAATGACGATGCGGTCGGCGTAGCGGCTGGAAATTTCATCGAGCAGGCGGCTCATGGTGCGGCTGGCCAGCCTTTCCGTGGCGTGCTTGTTGCTGCGTCCGGCCGGCAAGATGCTCAGCGTCGGGATATTGGTCTTCAAGATCACTTCCGACATTTCCAGCTGATCGTTGAGCAAGATATCCATCAAGCCCGGCTCCGCGCCCAGGCCCAGCACCTTCAGGACCGAAGGCCGGGCCACGTCCGCATCGACCAGCAAGACCGTGATATCCATTTCCATCGCGATGCTCATCGCCAGGTTCACCGCACAATACGTCTTGCCTTCGCCGGGCAGGGCGCTGGTGACGATGATCAGGTTGCCATGCTTGGTGGTGGCCGCCGCTTCGCGCGCATAACGCAGCAATGGCCGCTTGATGATGCGGAAATCCTCGGCCACCGAGGTGCGCCCGCCATCGTGGGTCACCATGCCGAGCTGGTGCAGCCGGTCCAGGTTCAGCTCGCGGTAACGGGGCGAGACCGTGGCGTCCGGAACAGCATCGGCGGCGCCGGCGTCGGGGCCGGGAGTGGCGCTGTAATAATGGACCGGCGCCTCGGCCACCTGCAAGCCGGCGCTGTCCGGTCCGCTTGTGCCATCGGGGATCTGCTTGTCGCTCACGATATGCTCTCCACCTTGCGCGCGCGGCGCTGTTGTGACGGCTTAAATCCGGACCAGCGCGACCGTCAGCACGCCGCCGTAGATGACGAACAGCCCGCCCAGGCACAGGCCGAAACCGTACAGGCTGTGGCGGCGCTTGATGCGCTGGGCGGCGGTCCAGTTCATCGCCACCGTGCCCAGCACCGCCATGCCGGTGACTTCGCGCAATTCGGACGGACTCAGGAAGGTCGGGCGGATTTGACTGATCAGCAGCGCGGCGGCGGCGCCGGCCAGCACCGCGCCGGCCAGCACCGCGCTCAGCAGCAAGGGCCGGTTCGGCCCGACCGGCGTGAACGGCACGGTGGGCGGGTCGATGATCTTGAAAGTCATCATTTCGGTGGTACTGCTCAGGTCGCCGGACAGTTTGGCCGCTTCGCGCCGGCCGATCAGCTTTTCATAGTTTTCCTTGTTGATCTGGTAGTCGCGGTTCAGTTGCGACAATTGCGATTCCACTTCCGGCACGGCATTGCTTTGCGCCGTCAGCCGCTCATAACGCGCCGCATACTCTTGCACCCGGGCCTTGATCGACGCCACCTTGGCGTCGGCCTCGGCCAGCGCGACCTTGAGCTGTTGCAGCATCGGACTGTAATTCTTGCCGGGATCGTTGTTCGCCGTTTTCAGCTTGCTTTCCTCGATCTTGCGTTGTTCCAGCTGGGCTACCAGGCGCTTGGTGGAAATAATGTCTGGATGCAATTCGGTATATTGCATGCGCAGCGCATCGAGGTTTTTATTCAGCGCCGAAATCCGGCCGTCGATTTCCGGGTTGTCGATCGCGGCGGGGGCGGTATCGAGGTCCAGCACCGGTTCATCGCCGGCAATCTGGCTATTGATCGCATTGCGCGCCTGTTCCGCCTCGACCAGTTCGAGGCGCGCATTATTCAAGCTGTCGGACGACATCCATAACTGGCTGCCGTAATCGATGCCCTGGCGCGGCAACAGCAAATTGTTCTTGATCTTGAATTCCTTGACCAGGTTTTCGGCGGCATTCAATTTATCTTCGTAATTCTTGATTTGTTCGTCGATGAATTGCACGGCTTTATCGGAATCGCCTTTTTTGCCTTTAAAACTGCCTTCGACAAAAATCGTCAGCAGCGATTGCACCACGTCGCGCACCAGTTTCGGGTTTTTGTTGTTATACGTGATGGTGTAAATATCGTAGGAATTGGTGCCGCCGATCTTAATTTTGCTCAGTAATTCATCGAGCTGCTGTTCGTGGTCGCGCGCCGTCCTGGCGTCCAGGTCCAGGTCGACCATGCGCATCACCCGTTCCACGTTCGGCCGGCTCAGCAGCGTGCGGCTCATGATCGACACTTGCTGTTCGACGTTGGGGACGCTGGTCATGCCGGCCAGCAATGGTTTCAAGATGCTTTGGGTATCGACGAAAACCCGCGCCGAGGTTTGATAATCGTCCGGCATGCTGATCACCTTGCTCCAGCCGGCTATCGCCACCAGCCACGCCACCAGCACCGCGTGCCAGCGGTACTTCCAAATCCCCTTGAGACTGGAAAGCAATTGCTCGATCAATTCTTCCATGCTCGATCTCCCAGTCTCTCTTGGTACCGCGGCGTGTGGGATGAGGTTGATAATCGGCCTGATGCTGCGAATTATAGGGCGGCTGTGCTTGCACTTTCTTGTAAGTGGGAAGTTGTTGATTCAGGTCAAAGATGCCGGCAGGCTTCTTATGAATCATAGGGCAGGCACACTTTCGACAAGAGGCATCAGATGAACCTGAGCAGGCGCGTGTTCGCACGAAAAGTATTGGCGCTATCGCTGCCGGCCGGGTGGCTGGGCGGCTGCGCCACACGCGATTCCGTAACGTTCGCGGAAGACGCCAGCCCGACCGGCGATTACCTGATCGGACCGGGCGACTCGGTCAATATCATCGTCTGGCGCAATCCGGAAGTGTCGCTGACGGTCGCGGTGCGGCCGGACGGCAAGATCACCACGCCGCTGGTCGAGGATTTGCCGGCCAGCGGCAAGACCTCGACCGAACTGGCGCGCGATATCGAACAGGCGCTGGGCAAATTCATCCAGCAACCGGTGGTGACGGTGATCGTCACCAATTTCTCGGGACCGTATGCGCAGCAAATCCGCGTCATCGGCGCGGCGGCCAAGCCGCAGGCGCTGCCTTACCGGCTCGGCATGTCGCTGATGGATGTGCTGATCGCGGTCGGCGGCATCACCGATTTTGCCGCCGGCAACAAGGCCAGCATCATCCGCATCAGAGATGGCAAGCAACAAAAGATGCGGGTGCGCCTGAACGATTTATTGAAGGATGGCGACATTTCGGCGAATGTGGCGATGCGGCCCGGCGATGTTTTATTAATACCGGAAAGTTTCTTTTAAGTCAGCAAATTGCCGAGCTGTTCAGCAAAAAAATCGTTTTTTCTTAAAATCGGCGTATGGCGTCGAACAGCGTTCTTTGTTTTATAAAACAGGATAACTTCAAAATTTTTACTTGTCGATAGACTATAAATACGGCTGGACCCCTGCAAAATTTTCAGCATCAGGGGAACTTAGCCGTCTTTTCTATTGTCACAGGGCATTGCGTTCAGCTCGTCTTTTATAGGCGGTCTGTCAACAAAACTGTGAGGAAAAGATGAGCCAAGATGACCAACCTATCATTTCTTTCGACACGCCGACCGGACTCAACGACCTTGTCGTTGGCGAAGGGGCACTGGACCCGGCGCTAGACCATCCCATCGACCAGCAGCGTTTTCATATTCGCATGGCCAACTCCCGCGGCCGGCGCGAAGCGGCCAGCCTCCTGATCAAGAAAATGTATGGCTGGCGCGGTTATTCGGTCAATCCGTCGGCCAGCCACGCCTTGAATAAAATCACCCTGTTTGCCGAAACCGACGGCACCACGGTCGGCACCATGACCTTGTGCCTCGACGATATGGAAAGCGGCTTGCCGGCCGATGAAAATTTCCGCGACAAGCTTGACGAATTGCGCGAAAAAGGCCGCCGCCTGTGCGAACCGTCGCGCCTGGCGATCGACAAGGGCGTCACCAAGCGGGTATTCGCCGCGCTGATCCATATCTCGTATATCTACGCGCATAATATCCACGGTTTTACCGATTACGTGATCGAAGTGAATCCGCGCCATGTGGTGTTTTACAAGCGCATGCTGGGATTCAAGGATTTTGGCGGCGAACGGCCCTGCACCCGGGTCGGTGCGCCGGCCGTGCTGCTGCACCTGGACCTGGCTTACATGGGCGAGCAAATTCGTAAATACGGCGGCATGATGGAGCAGCACGGAGGGGAGCGGTCGTTTTATCCGTATTTTTTTCCTACATGGGATGAGCCGGGTATTACCGAACGGCTGAAGCAGGGGCGAAGTTGATATTAATTCAATATCTTCTTCGCCAACGCCTATTGTTTCAGCAGCAGGTTGCGGATATAGTTTCCCGGGATCGCATAAGCGATGCCGCTGGGCGCGGTAAGCGCCGCTTCCTTGTACCCTTTGACATACACCATATTGACCACGCCGTAGACCAAGCCGGTTTCCGGATCGTACAGCGGACTGCCGCTGCTGCCGGGATACGCCGTGCCATCGAGCTGGAACACGTTGTACAGTGGTTTTTGCAATTGACCGAGCCGTTTGGCGTCCAGTTTTTGTGCGCTCAGCGATGGCATGATGACCGGCGTGATGGCCGATACGGTGGCACGGTGCGTGACATGGTGCAAGCCGAGAATCATTCCTAACGGAAATCCTGTGAACGCCATCGCCTGCCCCTCTGCCACGCTGGCCGAGTCGCCCAGTTTCAAGGCGGGCAGGGCGCTGCCTGTCAGGCGCACTTGCGCCAGGTCGTGCTCCTGGTCCAGCGCCACCACCGCGCCGGGGCGGAACTGCGCGTTGTCGCCACGCCCGGTCAGGATGCCGATGGTTTCCTGGCTGCCAGCGGTCAGCAGCGACTGGATCACATGCGCCGCCGTTACCACGCTCAAGCCGTCGCCGACGACAAAACCGGTGCCGATGAAGGTAATCGCAGGGCTGCGCGTTTTTTGATAACTGCCGATGCCGACGATCGATGGCTTGATCGCGTTGACCACCTGCGCCAGCGGTTCGGCGCGGCCGGTGGAAAGCAGGCACAGCATTATTGCACAGCTCAGCACGGTTTTCATGGCGGATTTTCTTTCAGCTTGGACGGCGGCAACAGCAGCGAATACAGCAGGAGTAAAAAGAACAGCAGGCCGATGCGCGGCACGTCGAGCAGGCTGTCGAACAGACCGACCACCAGGAAGCCGCCCAGCGCGGCGAGGCAGGCGATTGCTTCGGTGCAGCGCTGGCGCGCTAGCCGGATCAGATGGCGCATGGTTGCGGCCAGCAGCACAGTCATGGCCAGCAAGCCCGGCCAGCCCATCTCGAAATACAGGTTCAGCGCGAAATTTTTCGCATGCCACGGCAAATGATGGTGGTCGCTGCTGAAAAACCAGTAATCATTGGCGTGCGAAAAGTTGCCATTGCTAATCAGTTGATGCTGCCCCGATGTATCGAGCAAGCTCAGATTATCGATATCGATACTGCCGCCATCCGGCCCGCCGGCCGCCGCCACTTCCAGTTGCACCGGCGCGCGCCGCCACCAGGAACCGCTGCCCAGCACGGCGCTGTCGAGTGTCATTTGATAGCGGTGCCAGTGGCCGTCCGGCGGCAGCAGGCGCAGCGGCGCATCCACGCAATTTTGCGGATACAGCAGCAGGCGCTGGCACAGCCTGATTTGCAGCACCGGCATCAAGCCGGTGCGCCGCACGTCGAGCGCCAGCAGATAGGGCGTATGCGGCTGCAGCGATACATGTTGCAGCAGGCGCAGCAATTCACCGTAGCCATGGCTGTAGCCGGGCGCGTCCAGCCGCAGGTAGCGGTTGCCTGGCTGATCCACGTATTGCAGCCGGCCCGGCAAGTCGTGTTGCTGGTTGCGCCAGAAATAGGTCGCCGGGAAGGTGCCCAGTCCCATGCCCGTCAGCGCCGTCGGCCAGCCATCGTCCATCATGGCCAGCACTTGCGACCAGTGCCGCAGGCGGCCGCGCAAATCGCCGGCGCTGCTGGAAAACCGTTCAGTGGCGTAATAACTGGCCGAGATCGGTATCACCAGCATCAACAGCATCATGCCGGCGGCCAGGCCGGTAACGGCGCCGCGGCGGATGGTCCACCATGGCGCGCCGCCGGCGGATTTAATGCTGAGTAACAGCAGCGCCAGCGCCACCGCCAGCAAGGCCGGCCACAGCGCGCCGGCGCCGGCCCGGTGCCAGGCGATCCAGACAGTGCAGCACGCCATGCCTGAAAACGCCATCAGCGCGACAGCGGCGGCGCCGCGCGGCCATGGCGCTTTCAGCAGCCAGGCGCGGCCGATGACGGCGGCCAATAGCAGGGTGGACACGATAAACAGCAGGTAGGGCGGTTTCAGCCAGCCGCTGCCCGCGTGGGGCAGGCTGGCCATTAGCAGTCCCGGCAAGACAAGCGCGGCGCTTCCGGACAGGACCGATGCGGGCAGCAGCCGGCGCGGCAAGTCCATGCCGGCCAGCAAGCAAGCGGCAGCCAGTAACATGATGGCGGCAAGCAAACCTCGATAGCCGCTGGTCGCGAACATGTGCTGCAGCGCCCACCACACCAGCAAGGCGAACCCTGCGCCCGCGACCAGCCGCGTGCGGCGCAGTCCAGGCAGGCGCAAGCGCAGCGCCAGCTGGAAAAAGGCGATCAGCAGCGCGGACGCGGCCAAGCCCGCGTACAGGCCGCGTGAAAACGTGGTCAGCGCGGCATGGACGCCCAGCACCAGCAAGGCCAGCGCGGCGCCGTTTCGCCAGCGCGCTGGCCGGACCAGCAGCCAGATCAGCAGCAAGGGCAAGCTCAGCGCCAGATATCCATCCAGTGCGGCGCCACCGGTATGCATGCCGGAAAACGGCGCCGTGGTGCGGTAATCGCTGGATAAATTGCTCAAGCCGGGAAACACCGTGCGTTCCCACAAGGTCGCCAGCGCCACCAGGCCCAGGCCGGTCAGCATGCCGGGAATAAATATCTGCCGCGCCGGATGGTTTAACAGCGGCGGCAATAAAATCAAGGCCCACAGCCATGCTTTGGCGATACGCAAGCTATTGTAGGAACTCAGGTAATTGTTGAAGGCATTCGCGTCCAGCGCCGGCAACGGCAGCAAGCCCTTGGCCGTGCCGGCCAGGTAAGCCAGCGTCAGCAAGCCGATGCCGATGGCCGCTCCGCGCGGCAGGCGGCCCGGCGGCGATAGTGGCGAACGCGTCGCCAGCCGCCAATAAGCAAAGGCCGCCGTCACCAGCAGCAGCAAGTCGATTTCTTCGAAAAAGAACCAGCCGGTCCACGGCGCCAGGTCCAGCATCGGCAGCGTGGCCGGCAAGGCGAACAGCCAGCCATCCGGGCGCCAGCACAGCAGCGCTATATACAGCAGCAATATCGGCAGCAGCCAGCTGTGCTCCAGCGGATAAAAATGTAGCGCATACAAAAAGACTGCGCCGAGCGCCGCGCTACAAGCCAGGCCCGGCATTGTTGTCGCACTGGCAAACGTGCCGGGCCGGGCCATGGGTGTCAAAGCTGCGTCAGCAATGCTTGCGCTTCGGCGCGGTGGGCAAACTCCTGGCTGGTGGCGATCGCCCGTTCCAATTGTTTGCGGGCCGCTTTTTTATCGCCGCTTTTCATCCAGGCCACACCCAGGTGATATTGAGTGTCGGCCGAACCCGGCGCGGCCTTGGCCGCTCTTTGCAGCAAGGGCAGGGCGCGTTTTGCATCGCCCTGCGTGACCAGTATCCAGCCCAGCGTATCGAGCACTACCGGATTGTCCGGCGCAAGATGGTGGGCCCGTTCGGCGGTGGCCAGCGCGCGCCCATCCTGGTCTTGCTGGTAAGCCCAGGCCAGGTCGTTCAAGGCAATGATGTGCCTGCCGTCCTGCGCGACGATTTTTTCATATTGTTCAATCGCCGGTTTGTATTCCTTGCGCGCCAGCCTGCTGCCGGCCAGATACAAACGGGTGCTCAAATCGGCCGGATTGGCGGCCAGCCACGCATCGATGCGTCTTGCGGCGTCTTGCGGCTTGCCGGCCTGCAGCAGGGCGCGGTGGATTTGTATTTGCAGCGGTCCGATCTTGCTCAGGCTAAAGGCTTTGTCGTACATGGCCAGCGCCGGCAGCGGCTGCTTTTGCGCCATCAGCACGTCGCCTTCCAGTTTGAAGCCGGCCGCCAGCAAGGGTTGCTGCTGTTGCAAGCGCCTGGCCAGCACCAGCGCTTCGGCAGGTTTGCCCTTGTCCAGCAACAAGGCTACTTGCATTACTTGTGCTTCCAGCAAATTCGGCTCCAGCGTCAATGCCCTTTTTACCGATTGCAAGGCGCCATCGATATCGTTCATGCTGATTTGCAAGCCGGCGATGCGCATTTGCAGCGATGCCAGATGCGGTTGCAGCTGGGCCAGTTTGTAGTAGCTGTCCAGCGCCGCCTGGACATTGCCTGCGCCATATTCGACCTGGGCGCGCAAGGCCAGCGTTTGCGGATTCGATGGATTGCTCGATTGCAGGTTCTGCGCCAGCGTCAGGGCTTTTTGCGTGTCGCCGTTTTGCAGGTAGAAATTGCTGAGCATGATGGCCGGCGGCAAGGCGTCCGGATGATCCTTGCTGGCCCGTTCCAGCCAGCGCAGCGTGTCGGCCTTGTTGCCTTGCAAACTGGCCAGCCGTGCCAGCGCCATCGTCAAGTCGGCACTTTTCGGCTGCTTGGACAACGCCGCTTCGAGCCGTTTTTGCGCCTGTTGCGGCTTTTTCTCTGAAATATCGAGTTGCGACAGGTTTTCCAGCGCCGGCATATACGCCGGATCGGCACGCAGCGCTTGTTCAAAACTGGCGCGCGCCGCCACTACATTTTTCATCGACAGATACACGCCGCCCTTTAAATTCAGCACCAGCGGATTATTCGGCTGCCGCTGTTGCATGCTGTTCACGGCAGCCAGCGCCTTGTCGTTGTCGTGATTGCGCAGCAAGGTCATCACCAGCATGATGCCGGCCCGCGACTCGCCCGTGTCGAGCTGGGTGGCGCGCTCCAGTTCGACCAGCGCGCGCGCATTCTCGCCCAGGCCGAGCCGGGTCACGCCCAGCGCGGTGTGCAGCGCGGCGGTGTCCGGCGCCAGTGCGCTGGCTTTTTCAAAGTAGCCGGCGGCCTGGGTAAAGCGCCGCGCGCGCATATTGGCTTCGCCGGCAATCGACAGTAGTTCGACGTCATCCGGATTGCTTTGTAGCAAGGGCATGACCATGTCGAGCGCGCTATCGGTCTGGCCGCGCGCCATCGCGATCGACGCCAGCATCTTGATCGCGTACGGATGGCCGGGATTGGCGTCCAGGAAACGGTGCAGATATTGCTCGGCTTGCTGTTGGGCGCCCAGCGCCAGTTGCACCGAGCCGGCCAGCAAGATGCTGGGCATATGATCCGGCGCCACCCTGAGAATTTGCTGCAAGCCTTCCAGCGCGGCCTTGTTCTTGCCTTCGCGGAAGTCCAGCAGCGCTTGCGCGTGCATCACGGCCAGGCTGGTCGGCGCGGTCTTGCGGGCTATGCCGATTTCAGCCCTGGCATCGTTGAAGTGTCCGGCCTGGATATGCAGGCTGGCAATATCGATACGGGCCAGGGTGTTATCCGGATGTAATTGCAAGATGTGCTGATAGACCAGTAGCGCCGCGTCGTTCTTGCCCTGGATGCGCAGCACATCGCCTTTCAGCCGTAAACTGTCGGTGTCGGCCGGATCTTTTTTCAGCGCTTGCTGTATCAGCGATATCGCCTGGTCCAATTGTTGTGTCGCGACGGCAATGCGCGCCATGCCCAGCAGGGCCGGCACCATGTCGGGTTGGGCTTGCAATACCTGTGCATACAGTTGGCGCGCCGGTTCGATCTTGCCCAGCCCCAGATAGGCATTGGCGCGCAACAGCCGCAATGCCGGCTGCCGCGTATCGTCGGCCAGTTCCAGCAACAGTTTGTCGAATTGCCCCATCATCAGCATTGCCTGGCCCAGCGATGGCCACACCAGTTCGGATTTTTCACCCAGCGACAATGCCTTGCGCAATTCCTTTTCGGCCGACAGCGGATCGCCGGCGTCGATATACACCTGGCCCAGCAACAGTCGGGCGCGGGTGTTGTCGGGTGCGTTTTGCAAGGCGTTCTTCAACTGGATCACCGCGGCCTTGGTTTCGCCTTGCTGGCGGTAGGCCTGCGCTTCCGCCAGCAGCTCGTCGGTGCCTGGCCGGCCATGACAGGCGGCCAGTCCGGACAAGATCAGCAAGGCGCACAGGGCGCGGCTCAGGCGCGGCATACCGGAAAGAATGAG
>NZ_HG322949.1:2834454-2898866 GCF_000723165.1 Janthinobacterium agaricidamnosum NBRC 102515 = DSM 9628 | reverse complement strand
CGGACAGCGCGGTGGGCAGCAGTTGTTATCAAGGGTAGGAAAAAGGCGCGCCGCCCTCGTTGATAGTGCTCAACAAGCATGTGATCAACACTGCAAAGGCTGGGTTATCGATGCGCTTTTGTCCATTCTCAAAAGCCGCGCCTTGCGCACTCGTAGAATTCCTGCAGACGGACGCATGCATTCCGTCGCTCCCGCCGCCCGGCGACAACACGGCGCGCGCTGCTAGCCAACAACCTTTGGGGGCTTATCATGGACGTGGTCGCTGTAGTGGGACTGGGTTATGTGGGACTGTCGCTGGCAGTGGCGTTCGGCACGCACAGGAAAACCATCGGCTTCGACCTGTCGCAGCGCAAAGTGGATAGTTACCGGCGCGGCATCGATCCGACCGGTGAACTGAGCAGTGAACAGATGGCGGCCGCCAAATGGCTCAGCGTCGGTTGCGACCCGGCGGTGCTGGTCCAGGCCGATTTCATCGTGGTGGCGGTGCCGACGCCGGTTGACAGCGCGCACAATCCCGACTTTTCAGCGCTGGCCGGCGCCAGTACGGCGGTCGGCAAACACATGAAGCGCGGCGCCATCGTGATCTTCGAATCGACCGTCTATCCCGGCGCCACCGAGGAAATCTGCATCCCGTTGCTGGAAAAACATTCCGGCCTGGTATGGAAACAGGATTTCCATGTCGGTTTTTCGCCCGAACGCATCAATCCTGGCGACAAGGCGCATACCTTGAGCACGATACGCAAGGTGGTATCCGGCGACGATGCGCATACGCTGGAGCAAGTTGCCGTGCTGTATGAAGGCGTGGTCGAGGCCGGCGTACACCGGGCCTCCAGCATCAAGGTGGCGGAAGCCGCCAAGGTCATCGAAAATACCCAGCGCGACTTGAATATCGCCTTGATGAATGAGCTGGCCATCATTTTCGACCGCATCGGCATCGATACGCTGGAAGTGTTGCAGGCGGCCGGCACCAAATGGAATTTCCTGCCATTCCGGCCGGGACTGGTCGGCGGCCATTGCATCGGCGTCGATCCGTACTACCTGACGCACAAGGCGGAAATGCTGGGCTATCACCCGCACGTGATCCTGGCCGGGCGGCGCATCAACGACGGCGTGGCGAAATTCGTCGCCGAAAAAACCGTCAAGGAAATGGTGCGCGCCGGCTTCAAGTTGAAGGGATCGCGGGTCAATGTACTGGGTCTGGCTTTCAAGGAAAATTGCCCGGACTTGCGCAATTCCAAGGTGTTCGACATGATACAGGAACTGGTATCGTATGGTTTGCAAGTGCATGTGCACGACCCGGTGGCGGACCGCCAGGAAGCGCTGGAAGAATATGGCTTGATGCTGGAAGACTGGCACGACTTGCCGCGCGCCGAAGCCATCATCAGCGCCGTGTCGCACCGCGAATTGATGGCGCGGTCCTTGCTCGACTACCAGCAAAAAGTAGTCGAAGGCGGTTGCTTCATCGATATTAAATCGCATTTCGACGCCCAGGTATTGCGCGACAGCGGCTTGAACGTGTGGCGGTTGTAATGCCGGCGCCCGATGCCGAGCCGGTCCTGGCCGGGCCGATTCCGGCCGAGCCGCTCCTGGTCCCGCGCGATGCCGCTTACGGTATCGCCTGTGTCCATTTGCGAGAGCAACCATATCACTGGCTGATCACTGGCGTGGCCGGTTTTATCGGCTCGAATTTGCTGGAAACATTGCTGGGACTGGGCCAGCGCGTCACCGGCATCGACAACTTCATCACCGGCCACCGCCATAACCTGGAGCAAGTCAGGGATATCGTCGGCAATAAGCTGTGGAGCAACTTCACCTTTATCGAGGGCGATATCCGTTCTGCGGCCAACTGTGCCGAGGCGTGCCGCGCCGTCGACTTCGTGCTGCATCAGGCGGCGCTGGGCTCGGTGTCGCGCTCGATCGACGATCCCTTGCTGAGCAACGATATCAATATCAGCGGTTTCCTGCATATCTTGACGGCGGCCCGCGACGCTGGTATCAAACGGCTGGTGTATGCGACATCGAGTGCGGTATATGGCGACCATCCGGGCTTGCCGAAAGTGGAAAGCGCGATCGGCAAACCGTTGTCGCCGTATGCGCTGGGCAAATACGTCAACGAATTGTATGCCGGGGTCTTCCAGCGCTGCTACGGCCTGGACACGATAGGCTTGCGTTATTTTAATGTGTTCGGTCCGCGCCAGGACCCGGCCGGCGCCTATGCCGCGGTGATTCCATGCTGGGCCAGCGCGATGATAGGCAAGCGGCCCGTGTACATCCATGGCGATGGTGAAACCAGCCGCGATTTTTGCCATGTCGCCAATGCCGTGCAAGCCAATGTGCTGGCCGCGCTCAGCAATCATCCTGGCGCCGTCAACCAGGTCTATAACGTCGCCGTCAATGGGCGCACCAGCTTGAACCGCCTGTTCCACGCGATGCGTACCTTGCTGGCTTGCCGCTTTCCCCATGTACGGGGATATCGGCCGGACTACGTGGAATTCCGTGCCGGCGATGTGCGCCATTCGCAGGCGGACATTTCCAAAGCCGCTCAATTGCTGGGCTATGCACCGACACACGGCCTGGAGCGCGGCTTGCGCGAAACGCTGGCCTGGTATGCCAGCCCGGATTCCGGCGCCTGACAGGTTGCCTGATCCGGCAACAGGAGCATCGTGCCATCAGGCGTCAGGTTTGCCTTTATGGCTGAGGGTACGCGCCAGTCCCCGGAAATCGACGGTATGCAAGGTCACCGGCCGGCGCCATACCTTGCCGACATACTCCATCACGCGCTCGGCCTGGCTCAGGTCGAGACCGCGGCCGTCCCGTAAATTATCGTGTTTCAGGACCAGACTGCCATCTTCATGCAATTGGCTGACGGCGATGCAGGGCGCGCCATAATTGTATTTCGGCGACAGGATCGCTTCGCGTATCGTGTGGATGTCGCGGTTGACGATGCGCGTCTCGCCATCCTTGCGGCTTTCAAAGACGAATAAATCGAGTTCCTCGGCCAGTTCCTGATCCAGATAGTTACGGATGAAGCTGAAATCATCTTCTTCACGGCAAATCCGCCGCGCCTGTTCCAGGCCATGGCGTTCAATGATGCGTTCCCACATGGAAAATCCCAAATGATAGGGATTCAGCGACAGCGATAACTGGTTTTCGCCGGCGAACGGCCGCACCACGTCGGAATGCGATTTAATGGCCGACACATAGACATCGCCGGACAAGAAGTTGGCTTCCCGCAATAGGCGTGCATGCCAGTAAGACGCCCAGCCCTCATTCATGATCTGGCACGCAAATACTGGATAGAAATAAAATGCTTCTTCGCGTACCGCCAGAAAGATGTCGCGTTCCCAGTCGGCCATTTCCGGTGCATAGCGGGCGATAAACCATAATAAATCGTATTCCGGCTGCGGCGGAATCAGCAGGCGCTGCGGCCCCGACGGCGCTGGCAATGGCATTTTTTCACCCGGCAGCTCGCGATAGCGGCTGTCGAATGGGCCGGTAAGCTGTTCCGGCCGCTCCGGCCGGGTGGCGGGGTAGGGCGCGCGGTGCAATTCGGCGTTGACATCGATATGCGGTTCCAGCGCCAGTGCCGCATCGAGCACCGCTTCGACACTGTGCTGGCCGTGACGCGACAGCGCCGCTTCGATGCGTTGTGCGCGCGCCGCACTTTGCTCCAGTACATGATTGCCAGCCATCGCACTGAAACGGGTAAACAAGGCGTTATTCTTGGCAAAATCGGCGTGTCCCAGCACATGTGCCGTCACCAGCGTGTTTTCAGCCAGCGAGTTGCTGTCGGCCATATAGGCGTGGCAAGGATCGCCCGGAAACATGACTTCGAAAATCCGTGAATTTCCCATCTTCTGGCGCACCAGCTGGTGAATGTAACGCACGCCAAACGACCAGTGGCGCATGCGCACCGGCAAGCCGTAGACCGCGATTTCCATCATGAAACTGTTCGGCACCAGTTCAAAGTCGACCGGATAAAAATCCAGCCCCAGTTCCAGCGCCAGCGCTTCGATGCGCGCCGCATGGTCTTGCAACTGTCCGGCGGCGATGGTGTCGGCTGTCATGCTGGCTCCGGGGCGGCTTGTTGCACGAAAAATTTGCGCAGCGCGCGCCATACGTCGTCAGGATTGGCCAGGATGCTGCTATAGACCGGCAAGCCGCGCCGTTCCAGCTCGCCGCATAGCCGGTGCATTTCAGTATCGAGCGAACGCGGCATGCCGGGTACGGTCTCGACATAGCCTATGTAATTGAGCAAGCCGCCCAATTCGCCCAGCGTTTGCCCGGCGGCGATGCGGTCTTCGGTGAAATTTTCGCCATCGGATGCGTAAAACATATACACATTATGCGATCCGCCATCGTATTTTTCGCGTATCAAGTCGCGCGTCAGCCGGAAGGCGCTGGACGCGATGGTGCCGCCCATGCCGGTAACCTGGAAGAATTGCTCCTCGGAGAACTCCCAGGCCCGCGTCGTATGGGCGACAAAGCGGGTTTCCACCTTGGTATAACTGCGCCGTATACCTTGCAGCGCAAAGAAAAAGAAAGCCTTGGCCAGCTTGCGCTCGGCTTGCGACATGCTGGCCGACACATCGACGACAAAAAACACCACCGCATTCGAACTGGGCGTACGCCGCAATACCAATTGCCGGAAGCGTAAATCCTCATTCGTGAACGGCACCGGATTATGCTGGATCGCGCGGCGCTTGATGGCTTCCTTGACGGTGCGCCGGCGGTCCAGGCGCGAGCGGGCGCCGTGCTTGTCCCAGCCTTCGCGCACCAATTCCCGTTCCTCGAACACGGTCTGGCGTTTCGGCTGCAGCAAGGGCAATTTCAATTCCTCCCACAGCCAATCCATGATGTCGTCCACCGAAAATTCCAGCATCAGCCGTACTTCGCCTTCTTGGGTAGCGCCGCCGTCGCGTTCGCCATCCTGGGCAGGATTCAGCGCGCCGGAGCGCAAGATGTCGCCGGGCTGGCCTTCACCCTGGCCGGCACCGGTGCTGTGGCGCGTATCGGCCAGCCGGAAACGCGCATGTTCCAGCAAACGCACCGGCACATGCACGGTACGTTCTTGCGGACCGGTAATCAGGTCCGGCCCGGCGATCAAGTCTGGCAAATGCCGGCGCACGGCCTCCCGCACTTTTTCGTTATGCCGCAGCCAGTCGCGGGCGCCGCGCGAAAACAAGTCATACCAGGCCTGCTGCTTACTATTGCCGAGCTGACTCACTGTTGGCCACCTGCGGATGTGATGGTTAATACAACCCTTGCCACAATGCCCGCCACGCCGTTTGCCACAATGTTTGCCATAGCGCTATCCTTGTCTCGATGCACGCCGCCATTCCGGTCATTCCTGGGCCAATAGCGTGGTTACGTAATTCAACGCTTCGCGCGCGCTGTGCCGGTCGTAGCCGTATTCGTCGACCAGCCGTTGTTCGACCGCCGAAATCTTGGCCCGGACTTCATCGTCGGGGCGTTTGGCGGAACTGACCAGCCGCAACACATCGCGCCGCTGCTCGAATAAATACTGTTGCACCGCATCGTGCAACTGGATATGGCTGCCGAGGCCAAAGGTTTCGCCCCGTTTATAGGCGCCCATCGCCTTGCGCACCACTTCTTGCCGGAACGATTGCTTGCCCGAATCGGTGATGTGGATTTTCTCTTCCACCGCCCGCAAGAAACGCTCGTCCGGGCGCCGTTCCTCGTTGGTGATCGGATCCTTGATCTGGCGGTTGTCCAGCATCGCTTCGACTTCATCCAGGTATTTATTCAGCAAATCCTGGGCTTCCTGTTCAAACGAGACAAACAGCGCCTTGTGCACGTCTTCCTTGACCCAGCGGTTGTAGAAGTCCTTGCGCGTCAACACCAGGTAATCGACCCATTTGCGCTTGCGCTTTGCATCGATGCGCGCATCGTTTTCGATGCCATCCTTTAAAGCCAGCAACACATCCATGGTGCTCAAGCTTTTTTGATTGGACGCAATGATGGCGTTGGACAAGGCATTGATGACAAAACGCGGCGACACGCCAGCCAAGCCTTCATCGGGCGCCTTTTCCTTGTCCCTGATGCGCCGCGCATCGGCGCGGTTCACGCCATCGACTTCTTCTTCAGCATAGATCCTGACTTTTTTCACCAGTTCCGCCTCTTTTTCGTCGCCTTCCTGCATCCGGCTCAGGATGGCGAACACGGCGGCGGCATGCAGCACATGCGGGTCAAGGTGCACTTCGCGGAATGCCGGCGCCGCCGACAGGATCAGCTTGTGATAAATCCGCGCTTCTTCCTTGTAATGGAGCGTGTACGGTACTTGCACGATGACCATACGGTCGAGCAAGGCTTCATTCTCGCTTTCTTGCAAGAACTTCCTGAACTCGGCCAGGTTGGTGTGCGCCAGGATCGTTTCATCCAGGAAAATCAGCGGGAAACGCGATACCTTGACGTTTTTTTCTTGCGTCAGCGTCAGCAGCAAATACAGGAATTCGCGCTTGACCTTGAGGATTTCTATCATTTCCAGCATGCCGCGGCTGGCCGCATACACCGCGCCGGACCACGACCACGCGCGCGGATCGCCTTCGTCGCCGAATTCCGCCACTTTCGACAAGTCGACCGAACCGACCAGGTCGGCCAGGTCGGCGGTGGTCGGGTCGTGCGGGGCATAGGTGCCGATGCCGCTGCGGCCCGCTTCGGAAATATAAATGCGCTCGACCGGCATTTGCAGGAAGTCGCCGGCGTACTGCTGTTCCAGGCGGGCACGGCAATGCGGACACACTTCGCCGCTGATATCGACGTCGTAGGTGTCGCGGAACGCGGCGCGCATGGTGTGCGGCACCAGGTGCAGCGGCGATTCATGCACCGGGCAACCGGCGATGCCGTACAGCGCGCCATCCTCGGTATAGCTGTACTCTTCGAGGCCACGCTTGAGCAGGATCACCAGCGTCGATTTGCCGCCGGATGGCGGGCCGAGCAATAGCAGCAGGCGGCGCCCGACTTCCGATCCGGCCGCGGCCGCCTTGAAATAGGCGGCGACCCGGTCGATCGCATCGTCGATGCCGAACAATTCGTCGGCGAACAGCTTGCAGCGGAAATGCCCGGATTCATCGTCATAGCCGCTCCAGCGCATCATGTCCCAGATGTATTGGTGCGAGCTGCGCGCCAGTTGATACGGGGAGCGCGGCAGGATTTGCTCGATGAATTGCGAGAACGAGCCAAACCAGTTGCCGACCCGGTGTTCCTGGGTAAAGGCCACCATGCGCTCGAAAAAGACGGCACGCTGCTCATTTTCCTGCACATCATCACGATTCATCGTCACTTTATGGCTCCCCGGATGACATGGCGTATTGGTACATTCAAAGTATACGGCGAGGCACCTGGCTGGCGGCGTGATTCTGCTCAATCGGGCGAACGGAACCAAATTCAGCGTTATACCTCTTGATAAAATCGGCTATGCCGGCCTGCGGCCGGACTTAAACATATGTCAAGGTGCGGCCAAAGCCGCACAGTACGGAGGACAGCGCGCGGTGGCGATACGGCACGCGGGCAGAAACGGAAGGATGGCGTCAGCGAGCTGCCTGCCCGGATCGAAGGAGACCTGATGCGGACCCCGCGCCAGGGCGCTGATTGAAGCCTGCAGGCGCCAGGATCGAGCATGAATCCTGGCGCCGTTACCGGTATATACGTACCGGCCAGTATGGGCACGTACGCCGGGTTTGGCTACTGGCTTATTTGCTCAGGCGGGCGATCGCTTGCGCCACTCCCGCGCCATAGGCGGGATCGCACCTGGTGCAGTTATCGATATGGCGCGCCTTGACTTCGGCCGAGGCGCCGGAGATCGCGCGCGCGGTGTTTTCAAACAGCACAGTTTGCTGTGCCGGCGTCATCAGCTTGAACAAGGCCCGTGGCTGCGAGTAATAATCCTCGTCGACGCGGTGGTTCCAGTGGTCGGCCGCACCTTCCAGGTCCAGCGGCGGCTCGCGGAAATCCGGCTGTTCCGCCCATTCCTGCTTGCTGTTCGGCTCGTAGCCTATGGTGCCGCCCTGGTTGCCGTCGACACGCATCTGGCCATCGCGGTGATAATTGTGGAACGGGCATTTCGGTGCATTCACCGGGATTTGATGGTGATTGACGCCGAGCCGGTAGCGCTGCGCATCGCCGTAGGAAAACAGACGGCCCTGCAGCATCTTGTCTGGCGAAAAGCTGATGCCCGGCACCACATTGGCGGGATTGAACGCCGCCTGCTCGACTTCGGCAAAGAAGTTTTCCGCGTTGCGGTTCAATTCCATCACGCCGACTTCGATCAGCGGGTAATCGCCATGCGGCCACACCTTGGTCAAGTCGAACGGGTTGATGTGATAGCTGCCCGCTTCTTTTTCCGGCATGATCTGGACAAACAGCGTCCAGCGCGGGAAATCCTTGTTTTCTATGCTGTCATACAAGTCGCGGTGCGAACTTTCGCGGTCGCCGCCGACCAGCGTTTCCGCTTCGGCATCGCTCAAATTCTGGATGCCTTGTTGCGTCTTCAACGTGAATTTGACCCAGAAACGTTCGTTTTGCGCATTCAGGAAGCTGAACGTATGGCTGCCGAAACCATGCATGTGGCGGAAACTGCGCGGCAAGCCGCGGTCGCTCATGACGACGGTGACCTGGTGCAAGGCTTCCGGCAGCGAGCTCCAGAAATCCCAGTTACTATTGGCGCTGCGCAAGCCGCTGCGCGGATCGCGCTTGATGGCGTGGTTCAAGTCCGGGAATTTGAGCGGATCGCGCAAGAAGAACACCGGCGTGTTGTTGCCGACCAAATCCCAGTTGCCTTCTTCGGTATAAAACTTCATCGCGAAACCGCGGATATCGCGCTCGGCGTCGGCCGCGCCGCGCTCGCCCGCCACGGTCGAAAAGCGCACGAACATATCGGTTTTCTTGCCGACCTCGGCGAATAGTTTCGCCTTGGTGAAGCGGGTGATGTCATGGGTGACGGTAAACGTGCCGTAGGCGCCGGAGCCCTTGGCGTGCATGCGCCGTTCGGGTATCACTTCACGGTCGAAATGGGCCAGCTTTTCCAGGAACCAGACGTCTTGCAGCAGGACCGGGCCGCGCGGGCCGGCGGTCAGGGTATTCTGGTTGTCGACAACTGGCGCGCCGAAGGCGGTTGTGAGCTTTTTCATTTGGTCTCTTTCTGATAGTTACGCAAAAGTCGAACCGGCCGGACAACGGCCGGAACGCTGGCTTGGTTGAGCAGGTGCTCACCGAGGCTGGCCCCGAATGGCGAATTCCAAAAAGCAAATTTAGTGTAGCCTTTTTTGATCTGTATGGCATCTGGAAAAAATCCAGCCCCAAGCAGAGTTGGCGGGCTCATCATAGCCGCTTGCGGCACGGCCCCTCAACGCGATTGAAAAAAGGGCCGGGGGCGATATCTTGATGGAAGTGTGTCAGCCACGCTTGCGTTTGCGTTTTTCAGCTGCTTTCAGCCGTTGCCGCTGCTGTTTCAAAGACCGCCGTTGCCACTTGGTATACAGCACGAAGGCCAGCAAGGCGATCACCGCCACGGCGCACGACACGCCGTAAAAGGCCAGTAACTCGGGGGGCGGTAAATGGCTGTGGCGGCCACCTTGGGCATGATTTTGCAATAACTCGCGCAGCCGCTCGCTGGCCGGATCAGCGCTTGTCGCCAGCCACCTCATGCGCCGCCGCACGCATCCAGCGCCTTCGCAATCCATGCCGCATCGACCTGGCCCATGCGCGTGGTGCATATCCGATGTGCAGGATTGAGTATCACGGTGTAGGGCAAGCCGTTGATTTTGTTGCCGAAACTTCTCAGCAACGGTCCAGCATGCGGCGGCGCCAGCAATTGTATGTAGTCCATCGGTCGCTGCTGTAGAAAACGCAACGCTTTTTGCCGCTGGTCGACGGCGATGCCGACAAATGCCACGTTGCGTAACAGCTTGGACTGGGCGTTCAGCAATGGCATTTCCTGGATGCAGGGAATGCATTCGCTGCTCCAGAAGTTGAGCAGCACGGCGCGCTGGCCGATACTGGCCAGGCCTGCTGTCTTTTCGCCATCCAGCGCCGGCAGCCTGAAATCCATTGCCGGCTCGGCCGCATGCACGGGACATAAGGCGAGGGCGAACCATAAGGTGCCGGCAGTGCGTGACATGGCCATCATTGGCATCCTGACAAAGAGATAAGGTGGCGCTGCCGGCCGCGTGCGACCGCATCCAGCGCCAGAAAGGGGAAAAACGCTATTCGGCCGGCGTGGCGTCGGTCAGGCGGTAATACAAGCCCATGCTATCGTTGGGCAAGACGCTCATCTTGCCGGACAGTATGATCGGCCCGTAGGTGAACTTGACCGGCGTCCTGCTCTTGATTTCGACCACGCCTTCCGGGCCGGCGGGCAGGCAATACGGGCAACTCGCCGAGGTGACCGTCAGCAAGAAGTGTTTTTGCTTTTGGCCCGCCTCCAGCGGCATCATGAAACCTTGCACCTTGACGGCGGTATTGTTCAATGCATTGATTTCATCGGTATATTTCGGCACCATGCGGCCCTTGGCCTTGACGGTGGTGGCTTTCGACAAGACGCTCCAGGACACCACCCCCGGTATATCGGTCAGCGGTGCAAAGAATGATGGCGGCCCATCGATGACGATGGCCAGCGCAGGCCCGGCGGCCAGGCCGGCCAGCAGGGTGAGGGTGGTGAAGAGTCGCATAGGTGCTCCGGTTTGACAGTGAAAGAGGGAGTGCGTTAGCGCGCCAGCGTGGCGGCGATATCGGTGCGGTAAGCGCGGATCGCCGGGAGCAGCGCGGCGGCCAGGCCGACCAGCAGCGCCGCCAGCATCAGCCAGGCTTCTTGCGGCAACACCAGCCAGCCGCTCAGCGTCAGGTTCTGCTCGCTGCCGCCCAGCATGCGGCCCAGGATTGCGACCCCGGCGTGGCCCAGCAGCCAGCCCAGCACGGCGCCGCCCAAGGCCAGCAGCAAACCTTGCGTCAACAGCAAGACCAGCAGTCTGGCCGGACTGGTACCCAGCGCGCGCATGATCGCCATGTCGGTCTTGCGTTCTTCCAGCGCGTTATACAGCGCGACGAACATCGACAGCCCGGCCACCAGCAACACGCCGATCGCAATCGCCCGCAACACATCGGCGCCGACGCCCAGCATGCGGAACAACCTGGCCGCCTCGAACGCCGGTTGCGCCGCTTGCAGCCGCGACTGGCTATTGATCCAGCGCGGCAGCGTGACGGCGGCCAGCGGCGATGCATATTCGACCAGCAAGGCGGTCAACTCGCGTTGCGGCGCATCGATGGCCGTCGCGTGCACTTCATCGGGATCGGTTTCATGTACTCGCCATACCGAACTGACGGTGGTCAGCACCAGCCGGTCGAGTACGGTGCCAGTCGGTTTTAAAATGCCGACCACGCTGTACGGCGCGTGATCGTGCAATTCGCCGCCCTGCATCAGCCCGTGCGAACCGGCAAACTTGGCGCCGATGGTGGCGCCGGTGTCCCTGGCGGCCAAGGCGCCGAACACGGCTTGCATCGGTTCATCGAACCAGCGGCCTTTTTGCAGTTCCGCGCCGTAATGCCGGAAATAGTCGTGGCTGGTGCCGACGATGCGAAAACCATAGAAGTTGTCGCCCAGCGCCAGCGGGATGACGTGCCTGACCATCGGATTGGCTTCCAGCTGCTGTTGCGCGCTGAATGGAATATTGCCGGTCGGGATGTCGATATGGTAAATCGACGACAAAATCAATTGCAGCGGCGAACCCTTGGCGCCGACCACCAGGTCGATGCCCTGTCCATCGCGCAGCGCGCCATCTTCCAGTTGCGTGGCGGTGGACAGCACAAAGGTCATCATGCCGACGCCGATCGCCATCAGCAACAGGTTCAGCGCGGTCGACAGCGGTTTGTGGCGCAGCGCCTTGATGGCCAGGCTCAATGCATTCAGCCGGCTCATGACAGGCTCCCGGACGCCGGCAAGCGCAAGATTTTAGCTTCCGGCAAGGCGGCGATCAGGCGCGCATCGTGGCTGGCGATGACCAGCGACGCGTTGGCCTGCCGCGCCTGATGCACCAGCAGCCGGACTACCGTTGCGCAGGCCTGGTCATCCAGGTTGGCGGTCGGTTCATCGGCCAATATCAGCGATGGCTGCAAATACATGGCGCGGGCAATCGCCACGCGCTGCCGCTGGCCCTGGCTCAATTGATGGGGATAAGAATCGATTTTGTCGGCCAGGTCGAGTGACGCCAATAAGCTGGCGGCGCGCGCGAAATCCGGCGCCTGGTTGCTGGCATAGGCGGGCAGCAAGACGTTATCGCGCGCCGACAAGCTGCTGATCAGCGCCAGTTGCTGCGGCAGGAAACCGATATTGCGGCCGCGCCAGGCATCGGCGGCGCGCGGCGCCAGCGCGGACAGGTTGATGCCGCCGACTTCGATGCGGCCCTGTTGCGGCGTCAATACCGCCGCCAGCAGGTGCAGCAAGGTTGATTTGCCGGAACCGGATGGCCCCAGCAGCAAGGCATGCTGGCCGCGCGGCAAATGAAATTCATCGATCGCCAGCACGGACCTGGCTTGATAGGCATAACTGAATTGTGAAATGGATAACACGCTTGACTCCACGTTAAACTCGAGCAGGTTGCGGGCGCGCCTGCCCGCGGGCAGGGCGCCGGAATACACCCGTCTTCACTTCGTCAGGCCGGCTGACTGCCAGGATGCGATCACACGCGATCGAATACCGCCAGGCCGCGGCAAGCCGCCAGCGGCCAGCGCGAAAAACCAAGGAAGAGAGATGTCAGGCTGGAGCGTGGCTGGCCGGAGGGGCCTGGGCGTGCGGAATCAGGAAGCTGAGCGCTACCGTGGAAGTGTAGGCCAGCACCGGCGGCAGGAAATACACCACCGCAGCCACCGAATTGCCGACCAGGTCAATGTTTCCGCTAGGAATTTCGGACGGCAGATGGGCGGCGATGTAACAACTGGAACACTCGGAGGAGTGCTTGGCCAGGTCATGGTGATGCTGCGTAGCGCCTGCCAATTGCAGCGCGAAGACGAGCATTACCAGCCACAGCGCCACTCCAGGCCAGTGGCGGGCGGTGTGATAGCGATCGCGAGAATGGATTAATGACGACAACATCGATTGCAGGATCCCATGCCTCATCAGGCGTTTCTAATGCAGGCTACTTGCAGTAGCCAACTCCATTTTGCCTTAATTTATCCATTTCGTCAGCAAGGCTTTTTCATACGTCAGACACAAATGCAAGTAAGTTGCATTATAATGCGATCAAACGCAAAACACTTGCATTATAGCCCGGGCCATTTCCAAGGCTGACGGCAACGCTTTCACTTTCCCACGTTGATAGGAATCGACCATGCAACAAAAAAAACTGCCTGTGACTGTCTTGTCCGGCTTCCTGGGTGCCGGCAAGACCACCTTGCTGAACCATATCTTGCGCAACCGCGAAGGCAAGCGCGTCGCCGTGATCGTCAATGACATGAGCGAAGTTAATATCGATGCGGCGATGGTGCGCGACAGCGCCGAATCGGCGGGGGCGGCGCTGTCGCGTACCGAAGAAAAGCTGGTTGAGATGTCGAATGGCTGCATTTGCTGCACGCTGCGCGACGATTTGTTGCTGGAAGTGCGGCGCCTGGCCGCCGAAGAGCGTTTCGATTATTTGCTGATCGAATCGACCGGCGTCGGCGAACCGATGCCGGTTGCCGCCACCTTCGACTTTGAAGACGAGGATGGCAACTGTCTGAACGATGTCGCGCGCATCGATACCATGGTCACGGTGGTCGACGCCGCCAACCTGCTGGCCGACTTCGGCAGCGAAGCGTCGCTGGCAGAGCGGGGGGAAGTCGCCGGTGAGGATGACGACCGGCAATTGGCCAATTTGCTGACCGACCAGATCGAATTCGCCAATGTGATCGTGGTCAATAAAGTCGACATGGTCGACGCCGCCGAATTAAAACGCGTGCTGGGCGTCGTCAAGGCGCTCAATCCGCTGGCGCGCATCGTCGAAACCAACCATTCGAAGGTGCCGCTGGACGCGATCCTGGACACTGGCCTGTTCGACCTGGAGCAGGCGTCGAATATGCCGGGCTGGGCGCAGGAATTGGCCGGTGTCCACACGCCGGAAACCGAAGCCTACGGCATCAGCAGCTTTGTGTACCGGGCCAAGGAGCCGTTCCACGCGCAGCGTTTGCACGATTTTATTTCCAGGCCGATCAAGGGGCTGGTGCGCAGCAAGGGATATTTCTGGCTGGCCAGCCGCCCGGAATGGGTGGCCAGTTTGTCCGGCGCCGGTCAATTGATGAATATCGAGCCGGTCGGCCTGTGGTGGGCGGCGGTGCCGAAAGAGCGCTGGCCGACGGATGCCGCGTCGCAGGCGGAAATCAAGGCGGGCTGGAGCGAGACGTATGGCGACCGCTACCAGGAAATCGTGTTCATCGGCCAGGACATGGATCGCGCAGCGATCGAAGCCGACCTGAAAAAATGCCTGCTTAACTTTACAGAAACCCGCAAAGGCATGAAAGCCTGGCGCGACTTGCCCGATCCTTTCCCGCAATGGCAGCGGATGGAAGAGGGCGAGCTGGAAAGCTGAATGGACCAAGAGCCTATCCCAGTAGATGAATACGTCCTCTTCTGGTGCTCCTCAGTAGCGGGGACTGCGTTGATCGTCGTCGCGTGGCCCGCCACGCTTGCTCCTCACGCCTGGTCCGCGCTGCTGATGCGCGGCCAGCAGACGACGCTCACTACGGGGATAGGCTTTAACTAACCATATGGCCCGGCCTTGCGCCGGGTTATGGACGATAGGAGAGTGTATGACGGATTTAATTCCTGTCACGATTATTACCGGTTTTCTCGGCAGCGGAAAAACCACCTTGTTAAAGCGCATCTTGCAAGGCAAGCACGGTTATCGCATCGCGGTGATCGAAAATGAGTTTGCGGCGGAAAGCATCGACAATGACTTGCTGATCCAGCATGACCAGGAACAGATCGTTGAAATGAATAACGGCTGCATTTGCTGCAGCGTGCGGGGCGACCTGATACGCATCCTCGGCGAATTGCAGACCAAGCGGGCCAGCGGCGCGCTGCAGTTCGACCACCTGATTATCGAAACCACCGGCATGGCCGCGCCGGGGCCGGTGGCGCAAACCTTTTTCGCCGAACCCAGCGTCAGCGAGTTTTATTTGCTCGATGCAATCTTGACGGTGGTCGATGCGCGCCATGCCCAAGAGCAATTGAATGCCCATCCGGAAGCGCAGGAGCAAGTCGGTTTCGCCGACCGCATCCTGCTGTCGAAAACCGATCTGGTCGGCAAGGCCGAGCTGGCCGCGCTGCGCAGCCGCCTGGTCGGCATCAATTGCCGCGCCAATATCCAGAAAGTCAGCTTCGGCAACGTGCCGTTGAAAGACATCCTGAATATCCGGGGCTTCAATTTGAACGCCATCGTCGAGCTGGAACCGGATTTCCTGTCCGACCATGCGCATCGCCATGGCGACGGTGTGCAATCGTTCGTCTATCACAACCCGAGGCCGATGGATTTGATGAAGATTGAAGACTTTCTCGATGCGGTGGTGCAAGTATTCGGCACCCAGATGATGCGCTACAAGGGCATCCTGAACATTGCCGGCACGCCATGCCGCGCGGTATTTCAGGGCGTGCACCAGCTGATGGGGTCGGAACTCGGCGCGCTGTGGGGCGAGCAGGAATACCGCGAAAGCAAGATGGTGTTTATCGGTAAGAATTTGCCGCAAGACATGCTGGTACGGGGTCTCGATAAATGTGTCTTCGTGGAAACTATGGCAGCCGATGTCGCCGAGGTAAGCCATGTCGCTTAGCACCAGCATACCCAGCCTGGCGCTGATTTTTGTACTCGGCATGCGCCACGGGCTGGAGCCGGACCACCTGGCCGCCGTCGATGGGTTGACCTTGCGCACCATGCAAACCCGGCCGCGGTGGGCGCCATGGATGGGCGGCCTGTTCGCACTCGGCCATGGCATGGTGGTGCTCGCCATCATCAGCATCGCGGCGCTGGTGTCGGAAGAATTCAAGCCGCCGCCGCTGATGTTCACATGGCTGGAATGGGTGCCGGTGGCCTTGCTGCTGCTGATCGGGCTGATGAATGCGCGCGCCTTGCTGCGTCCGGCCGGCTATCCGCTGGCCGGCGTGCGCAGCGCGATGCTGCCGTCGTGGCTGCGGGCCGGCGCCGGGCCGCTGGCGGGCATAGCCGTCGGTATCCTGTTTGCATTGGTGGTCGATACCGCGGTGCAGGCGGCGGCCTGGGGCTATGCGGCGGTGTCCCTGGGCGGCATCTGGCCGGCGTTGCTGATCGGCCTGACATTTACGGTGGGCATGGGAAGCACCGAATTGCTCGATGGCTGGGTCACGGCCAGGGTCATGCGCACCGGGCGCCAGGACGTCATTACCGCGTTCCGGCGCCGGCTCGGCTGGCCCATCGTCGGCATGTGTTTGTGCGTGGCGCTGTATATGATGGCGACCAGGCTGCACCTGGTGGCGCTGATGCCGGAAGCCTGGCTGACCGGACTGGGCGGCTTGATGCTGGCCGGGATGATATGGCTGTATGGCTACACGCTGTATGGCGTGCGCCAAGGGGCGCTGGCCTAGCCCGCGGACCCGGCCCTGATCCGGCCGGCAGGGTCTATCGGCAGCGCGGGCAAATGCCCTTGATCAGGTAATCGATCTCGTCGCCGCTGAAACCGTCCGGCAACGCTACCGGCGCCGGCAACTTGACCTCATTAAAACAGGTCAGCGTTTCGCATTTGGTGCATTGGAAATGCGCATGTTCGTGCGATTGCTGGCCGCCGCCGGCGCTGAAGCGCCACACCTGGTCGGTTCCGCCGATGCGGTGCACCAATTCATTGTCCGTCAGCCATTCCAGCACGCGGTACAAGGTCACCGAATCGATATCGCTGTCCTTCGACAGCGCTTCCTGGATTTCGTGGTGGGTCAGCGACTGCTTTTGCGCCAACAGGAAATCCAATACCTTGACGCGCGTTTTGGTCACGCGCGCATGGGTATTGCGGATCAGCGATTCGGCGTGGGGAGCGGTGTGTAAATTCGATAAAGTGGACATATTAATTCAGCCTGAGCAGACGCACTCAATTGTCCTATCTTATCATGTCCGGGGCAGGCTGACGAACGGCGCTACTTTTTGAATGTCCAATAATGGCCGGCCGCGACATCGATACGTTGCAGCAGGCGCTGGTCGGCGCGCTTATTATCCTTGATTAAATAAAAGATATCGGACAGCGCCGAATATTTTTCGGCGAAATACGCGTGTTTCATGAAACTGGTGTCGACGCCGGTCGCGTCGACGGTTTCGATGCCGTCGATGATCACCATGCCGCTGCCGCTATCGCCGGCGCGTGGATAACCATAAACTTTCTTGGCCGCCGCCAGCGCCATGTCTTCCGACGACGCATACAGGGTGACCGGGTTCTGGTGCCTGGTCAGCGCCGGCGCGATGTCGCGCTTGAAGACTTCGGCGTCGATGTCCGGCGCCGCCAGGATGATTTCCGTCAGGCGTTGGGCCAGCGCCGGCTGCTGCTCGACCAGCGCGGCGATGGCGCGCGTCATGCCGCGGTTGCCCATGCTGTGCGCGATCAGGTAGACGTTTTGCGCGTCGGTCTTGCTCAGCACATCGCTTAAAAACGCCGTCATGTGCGGCTGGCTCCATTCGATATTGCCTTCATCGACGATATAAGCGGCCACGTCGCCTTGCGACGGCCAGCTGTAAAACAGCGGCACGCCGCCAAAGCCGAGGTCGTACGAGATCTGGCCGGTGCGGCGCGCGGCGTCTTCAAAGCTGACGTTATAGCCATGCACGAACAGCAGCGCGCTTTGCTGGCTGGCGGCCTGCAATTGCGCGGACAGCGTGGCGAAAAAGTCATCCTGGTCTTGCACCGTACTGGCCAGCAAGAGCACATGTTTGGCCGGATCGTTGCGAAATTCCAGCCGCCACAGCGATTTCGACTCCAATTGCCCCATGCGGTGATCGCGCGGAATGCTGATGTCGCAACTGCCGTAACTGACGGCCGCGCCGCGCAGCCCGCCAAAGCGCCGGTCCACCGGCTGGCTGGCGTCGAGCTTGCGGTCGGTGGCGAAAAATACCTTGACGGTCGCGTAATCGGCTTCGTTTGTCATGGCCGGGCTCGGCGCCTGCACGGGCGCCGCGCCGCGCGCCGCCGGCTGGACTACCAGGTCAATCTGGTGCCTCAGCTCCTGCGCGGCGAACAGCAATGCCATATCGCCGGCAGCGTTTGCGGTGGACAGCTGTTGTTGCAGCAACAAGCGTTGCGGCGCCGACGCCGGATCGGCTTCCAATGCCTTGATTGCCGCCAGGATCGCCTGCGCATCGGTGGCGCGGTCCTGGATCGCGGCTTTCAGTTGCTCGTAACGGTAACGGATATCGGGCGTGGCCATGTCCGGCGCGCCGTGTTCAATGGCGGCCACGATGGCGGACGTGATCAGATCCATGATGCGCTCGCTTTTAAAAGAGGCAACGATAAATACCGATCAAACCATGGCAAACCCTGCGAAGTCCAGCGGCACACGATGGCACTCTGCTGAACATCAATAATTGCTTAAGCGAAATGTTGATTACGTCTCAAAACGAGCCGCAGACAGGTGCGGATGGCCGGGTTTACTGCTGCTTGGCGCCAAACTGTTGCGCCAGCGATTGCAGCGGCCCGATAGGCGCAGTGCCGGGATGTACATGCTCGGGCAAGGCCACGCGCACCGGCTTGCTGCTCATATTGCGCGATGACAGCACATTCAAGGCGGTGTCAGGCGCCGCGTCCCACACCGGATCGGCTATGCCTTCGAATACGCGTTTCAATTGTTCACCCCAGGTATCGCGGATCATGCGGAAATACTGGTTCTTTTCATCGATGGTGACGAAGCGCGTCACGGCCAGCCGTTCGGTTTCATAGACCAGCAAATCGAGCGGCAAGCCGACCGAAATATTCGAACGCAAGGTCGAATCCATCGAAATCAGCGCGCATTTGGCCGCTTCGTCGAGCGCGGTGGTCGGATTGACAACGCGGTCGATGATCGGTTTGCCGTATTTGGCTTCGCCGATCTGGAAATAGGTGTTTTCATCGTGCGATTCGATGAAATTTCCTGCCGAATAAATCTGGAACAAGCGGCAGCGTTCGCCCTTGATTTGGCCGCCGAAAATGATGCTGACGTTAAAGTCGATGCCGCATTCGGCCAGCGCCTTCGATTCGCGCTGGTGCACGGTGCGCACCGCGTCGCCGAGGATTTGCGCCGCCTCGTACATCGTCGAGGCGGTCCAGATGCTGCGGCCATCGGCGTCGACATGGGCCGATACCAGCTGGCGGATCGCTTGCGAAATCGACAGATTGCCGGCGGTCATCAAGACCATCATGCGATCGCCCGGGTTTTCAAACACACTCATCTTGCGGAACGTGCCGACTTGATCGACACCGGCATTGGTGCGGGAATCGGACAGAAAAACCAGGCCTTCGTTGAGGCGCATGCCTATGCAATATGTCATCGTTGCAAATAATTTATAAAATTTAAAAACCGCTGAATTTTACACCAGCCCCGGGCATCCAAAACTATAACGGTACAATTTTTACATCGACCGTCATGGTTTCATTGCCGCCGCCGCTGCGCACGCCGCGTATCGGCGCCGCCGAATCGTAGTCGCGCCCGATGGCCAGCCGGCAATACGCATCCGTCATCAGCCGCGCATGCGTCACGTCGATGCTGACCCAGCCCGAAAAGTCGCTGTCCTCGACCCACACATCGACCCACGCATGGCTGGCGGCGTGGCCGGTGGTTTCCGGATCGATATAACCGGACACATAACGGGCCGGTATGCCCCAGGCATGGCAGCACGCCAAATACAGATGCGCATGGTCCTGGCAGACGCCACGCCCCAGTTGCAAGGCGTCGAGCGCGGTGCTGGTGACCATCGTCGCGCCGCTTTGATAGATCACCGCGCCGACGATTTCCTCGGCCAGCCGTAATACATGGCGGGTTTGCGGCGCTTGCTGGCGGGCCGGCAAGCTGGTCGCGGCCAGGTCGAGGATGGCCGGCGCGGCCGCCGTCAAGCGGGTTGGCACGGTAAACAAGAGCGGCGACAAATGGTCGACGGCATTCAGCCGGCCTTGATACGGATAAACAGTTTCGACGATGCCCTGTACCAGCAGCAGCAACGAGTCATGCCGGCCGTTAATGGTCAGCATGTGCGACAAATTGCCATAAGCATCCGTATAGGCGTTGCATTGCCCCGGCATCGACATCTGCCAGGACAAGGCCCGCTGCTGCGGCTCGATACGCGGCGTCAAGTGCAATTGCTGGATGGTATAAGCCAGCGGCGCACTGTACGCATACGTGGTTTCGTGGCGTATGGATAACTGCATCAGGCCGCCAATGGAACGAGGAAATCGCGGCTGACCCGGTTGCCCAGTTCGTAAATGTTTTCCAGGAACCTGGTCAGGGTGTCGTGCAGGCCGGCTTCGAGGATGTCGTCGATCTGGCCGAATTTCAGTTCCGCATGCAATTTGCCGGCGAAACGCTCGGTATCGGACGAACTATCGTTGCGTACCCAGCGCAAGTTTTCGACCACGTCGTCCATGCACGCGAGCAGGGAGCGCGGCATATCTGCGCGCAACATCAGCAATTCGGCGACCCGTTCCGGCGTGATCACGTCGCGGTACACCTTGCGGTAGATTTCAAAGCCGGATACCGAGCGCAACAGCGCCGCCCAGTAATAAAAATCGCGCTGATTACTGTCGTCGGCCGGCGCCTCCTTGGCCGCATGGAATTTCACGTCCAGGATGCGCGCGGTATTGTCGGCCCGCTCCAAAAACGTGCCCAAGCGAATGAAATGCACCGCTTCATCCTTCAGCATGGTGCCCAGCGTCACGCCGCGCGACAGATGCGAACGGTACTTGACCCATTCAAAAAACTGGCTCGGCGCGGTTTCCAGCAAGTCCGTCCTCAAGCGCTTTTGCAAGTCCAGCCAGGTCTGGTTTTGCACTTCCCACACTTCCGTCGTCAGGGTGCCGCGCACGGCGCGGGCGTTTTCACGCGCTTGCGTCAGGCAGGCCAGGATCGACGATGGATTATTCGGATCGCGCACCATGAAGTCGAGCACCTCCCTGGCGTGCATCAGGCCGCCTTTTTGGTCGTAGGCTTGCTGCAACTCGGAAATACCCAGCGTCGCGCGCCAGACTTGCTCGGCGTCTTCGGCCGATTGCGGCAACATCGACGTTTGGATATTCACATCCAGCATGCGCGCGGTATTTTCAGCACGCTCGGTGTAGCGGGCCATCCAGAACAGGTGGTCGGCGGTTCGGCTCAGCATTTACAGTTCTCCTGCGCTAGTGTTGGTCTTTTCCAGTATCCAGGTATCCTTGGTGCCGCCCCCTTGCGAGGAATTGACCACCAGCGATCCTTGTTCCAGCGCGACGCGGGTCAGGCCGCCCGGCACCATCGAAATGGTCTTGCCGGACAACACGAACGGCCGCAAATCGATATGGCGCGGCGCAATGCCACTGTCGACATACGTCGGGCAGGCCGACAGCGCCAACGTAGGCTGGGCAATATAACCGCCTGGATTGGCCAGCAGGCGCCGGCGAAAATCCTCGATCTGCGCCTTGCTCGACGCCGGACCGACCAGCATGCCGTAGCCGCCGGCACCATGCACTTCCTTGACCACCAGGTCCGGCAAATTGGCCAGCACATACGACAGATCGGCCGTCTTGCGGCATTGATAGGTCGGCACATTATTCAGTATCGGCTGTTCGGACAGGTAAAACTTGATCATGTCGGGCACAAATGGATAAATCGACTTGTCGTCGGCGACGCCGGTGCCGATGGCATTGGCCAAGGTGACGCGGCCGGCGCGGTAGACCGACAGCAAGCCCGGCACGCCCAGCGACGAATCGGGGCGGAACGCCAGCGGATCGAGGAAATCGTCATCGACGCGGCGGTAAATCACATCGACCCGTTTTGGTCCACGGGTGGTGCGCATGTAGACGGCGTTGTCGTTGACAAACAAATCCTTGCCTTCCACCAATTCCACGCCCATTTGCTGGGCCAGGAAGGCGTGTTCGAAATAGGCCGAGTTATACATGCCCGGCGTCATTACGACGACGGTTGGATCGGTGACGCCCATCGGCGCGACCGAGCGCAAGTTATCGAGCAGCAAATCGGGGTAATGATCGACCGGTGCAATCTTGTTGCGCGTAAACAATTCCGGGAACAGCCGCATCATCATCTTGCGGTCTTCCAGCATGTAGGACACGCCGGACGGTACCCGCAGATTATCTTCCAGCACATAAAACTCGCCCTGGCCGGCGCGCACGATATCGACGCCGGCGATGTGGGCGTAAATATCGGACGCCACCGAAATGCCCTGCATTTCCGGCCGGTATTGTGCATTCTTGTAGATTTGCTCGGCGGGGACGATGCCGGCCTTGATGATGTTTTGCTCATGATAAATATCATGGATAAACATATTCAAGGCCTTGACCCGCTGCACCAGCCCGGTTTGCAACTGCGCCCATTCGGTCGCGGGGATGATGCGGGGTATCGTATCGAACGGAATCAAACGTTCCGTGCCGGCCACATCGCCATACACGGCGAACGTGATGCCGACGCGGCGGAACAAGAGATCGGCCTCGGCCCGTTTGCGGGCGATCGTCTCGGGGGATTGCTGTTTCAGCCAGCTATTAAATTCACGATAGTGCTCACGAACATTGGCGCTCGTTGCCACATCCATGCCATCCGCAGTCATTTCATTAAAAAATTTCGCCATGCTGTGATTTCCCTCGCTTGTGCCTGTTGTAAAGATAGCTCAGCAGGAAGCGTGCCAGTGGATTGTGTAAAAACAGCCTATATTGCTTATATATGTGACTGATTTGCACCGAAGTGGTGCGAGATGGCGCGGTAGATGGCAGATTTGGTGAAGACAATGGCTATTCATCAGTAGCGATCGATTTAAGCAGCAATCTATTTTGGTAAACGGCTTTGCAGCAAAACCATCACCGCCGCTTCCTCCGGCCGCAATGCATGCAAATCATGTATCAACTCCTGCTCGGCGCGATTGAGTTTCTCGAATTCCTGCAAGGCGAGGGCGGCCAGTACGGTGCCGAACCAGGCGGATCTTTGGTCGCGAAGGGAAATATTACTCTGCTGAGCGGGATGGATGGCGTTCTGTTGCCGGGTGGTGTCGGATTACGCTGCGCTAATCCGACCTACGCCATTTACGCCAGTACTTGATGCCTTTTATAGCGTAAAACGGGCAAGCTCCGTAGAACTTGCCCGTTTTTTTGATGATGCGACCGCGTTGGCCGCCGGCTTACTGATTAGAACGCGACGCTAGCCGACACCACAAACGTACGCGGCGTGGCCAGCACCAGGTAACCTGCGTCGAACGCCGCGCCGGCCGAGGCCCAGTAGTTGCGGTTGGCGACGTTGTCGACGCGCGCGCGGAATGTCACGGCGTGGTCGGCGATGTTGGTGAGGTAGCGCGCGCCCAGGTCCAGGCGGGTCCACGACGGCAGTTGCTTGGTGTTGGCCAGGTCCGCATATTGCGACGAGGTGTAGACGGTGCGCGCATTCAGCGTCAAGCCTGGTAGACCAGGCAAGTCCCATTCGCCGCCGAGGTTGAACTGGGTCTTCGCTACGCCGATCGCATCTTTGCCATTGGTCAAGCCGCCGGTGGTGTTGCGCTGTTCGGTATCGAGCAAGGTCAGGCCGCCCAATACGCGCACGCCGCGCGCCGGGGTGCCGAAGACGGACAATTCCAGTCCCTGGTTGCGTTGTTCGCCAAACGTACCGGCCACGCCTCCTTGTACCGCCAGCAACGGTTTTGTCGTCGAGAACAAGGCTGCCGTCACGCCAATCTTGCCGGCATCGTATTTGATGCCGACTTCCTTTTGCTTCGATTTATAAGGGGAAAAGACTTCACCCAGATTGCTGACGGGTTTACCGTCCGGGCCTTTGCCGCCGGCGACGCCGCCCTTGACCAGCGCCTCAATGTAATTGGCATACAGCGACACGCTGTTATCGACCTTGAATACCACGCCGGCCACCGGCGTGGTGGCGCTCTGGTCGTAGCTGGAGTTCTGGATCGCCGTGCCGTACGCATAACTGGCATCCTTGATTTGCTGGCGGCGCGCGCCGACCGTCACCAGCAGGCTGTCGTCGAGGAAGGCCAGCGTGTCGGCCAGCGCGTAGCTCGACAAGATGGTTTTCTGGGTAATGCGCGGGTCGCCCATGTCGCCGCCGACCACGGCGTTCGGCAGCGGCGGCGCCGCATCGACCGGCGCGTAGATATTGGTGGCAATGCCGGCGAAGTTGCTGATCGCATACGCGTTTTTCGCTTCATTCCAGTGACCCGACCAGCTGGCGACCAAAGTGTGCTTGACCGTGCCGGTTTGCAATTTTCCACGGATGCCCAGCTCGCCGGTGCGGATGCTTTGCTTGCGCTGATTATCGAAACGGTAGAAGCGGGCGTCGCCATTGGCCGACGTCAGCGATGGCTGGGCCAGGCTGTTCGATTCCCGGGTGTCGCGCTGGCCGTATGCGGCCCAGGCGGTGACATCCTTGCTCAGGTCGTATTCGCCGCGCACGGTGCCGAATATATCGCGCTCCTTGGAATAGCTCCATGGCTGGGCGAAATTCCTGCTGGCGTCCGGCGCGGCTGGAATCACCGAGACGCCGGAGGTGCCGACGCTGGGCCGTGGTGCATCCAGGTCGAAATTCTGGTAGCCGACGTCGGCCGACACGCGATAGTCGCGGCCACGGTAGTCCAGGCCGACCGACAGCATGCCGACGTCATGGTCTTCGTGCTCGACGCTGGTTTCGCCCTGGCGCTTGGCGGCGTTGACACGCACGCCGAATTCCTGGTGCGCGCCAAAACGGCGGCCCACGTCGATGGCGGAGTAGGCATGGCCGCCGGACTCGACGCCGACCGTCACCTCGGTCAATGGGGCATTGCCGGCGCGCTTGGGCACCAGGTTGATCGCGCCGCCGATGCCGCTGCCGCCAGGCGCGGCGCCATTCAGGAAGGCGCTTGCGCCACGGAACACTTCCACACGCTCCAGCAATTCCGGCGACACATATTGACGCGGCAACACGCCGTACAGGCCGTTGTAGGCGACGTCATCCGAGTCCAGCTCGAAGCCGCGTATCATATAGACTTCCTGGAAGTTGCCGAAGCCGCGCGACAGCCGCACCCCCGGATCGCTTTGCAGCAAGTCGCCGACGCTGCGCGCTTGTTGATCGGCAATGAATTGCTGCGTGTAACTGGTGCTGCTGAAGGCCGAATCCATGATGTCCACTTTACCCAGGATACCCATACGGCCACCGCGCGCCACTTGGCCGCCGGCATACGCTTTCGATAAGCCTTCGGCCGATGCGTCGGCCGACGCCGTGATATTCACTACCGACATGGTTGGCTCCGTGGCGGCGGGCGCGGCTGTTTGCGCCTGGGCGCTGGCGCTGATGGCGAGGAAGGCGGCAAGCGCCAATGGGGTAGGGGTGAGTTGCAATTTGCACATAAGTGTTTAAGTAATAATATAAATGAGAATGATTCTCATTATATTCCCACGGTTAATCACTTTGTCTAGTAAATGAGAATAATTTGCATTATTATTCGTCGTCGCAGCCACAGCCTTGCGACATGCACCCGCACACCGATAGCCCCGCCCGGATTTCGCCATGACACCTATCACCATTCGCCGCTGGGCCTGGGTCCACAAGTGGAGCAGCCTGGTTTGCACCATCTTCATGCTGCTGCTGTGCCTGACCGGCTTGCCACTGATTTTTCATCACCAGATCGATGAATGGCTGGGCAATGAAATCGAGGCGCCGGAAATGGCGCGCGATACGCCGAAGGCCGATGTCGACCAGGTGATCGCGGCCGGCCGCGCGCTATATCCTAAGCTGGTGATGCAATACATGTCGCAGGAAATCGGCAATGACAAGATCTGGAACCTGACGCTGGGCAAGACGCCGCTCGATCCGGATTTCAAGTCGATCGCGGTCGATGCGCGCAGCGCCAGGCTGCTTGATGAACGCAAGTTCGAAGGCACGTTCATGTACATCATGTTGCGCCTGCATGTCGACCTGTTCGCCGGGTTATGGGGCATGCTGTTTCTCGGTTTGATGGGGCTGCTGCTGATTATTGCCATCATTTCCGGCGTGGTGCTGTATGCGCCGTTCATGCGCAAGCTCGACTTCGGCACCGTGCGGCGCGAGCGCACCAGCCGCGTCAAATGGCTGGACTTGCATAATCTGCTAGGCATCGTCACGCTGGTCTGGGCGCTGGTGGTCGGCGCGACCGGCATGATCAATACCTGGGCCGACCTGGTCTTGAAATACTGGCAGCATGACCAGTTGGCGGAAATGGTTGCCCCATATAAAAACCTGCCGCCGCCAACCACGCTGGGACCGATGCAAGCGGCGCTGGACGCCGCCCACAAGCTGGAACCGGACATGAATGTCGCCTTTATCGCGTGGCCGGGCACGGCGTTTTCCAGCCCGCATCATTACGGCGTGTTCATGCGCGGCCGCGAAGCATTGACTTCGCGCCTGTATAAACCGGTGCTGGTCGACGCCCGGACGTCGCTGGTGACCGACAGCCGCACCTTGCCGTGGTATTTGACGGGCTTGCTGATTTCGCAGCCGCTGCATTTTGGCGATTATGGCGGTCTCTGGATGCAAATCTGGTGGGCCTTGCTGGATATCGCGACCATCGTGGTGCTCGGCAGCGGCCTGTATCTGTGGCTGCGGCGCGGTGTCAAGGCAAACAACGAAACCAGGGGCGATGTCGCTGAGCCAGCCGCGGAGGCCGCATGAAAAGCCCGTTGCTGTCCCTGTGGGGCTGGCCTGTCGTGCTGGGTTTGTTGACGTGCATCGGCCTGATTTCCGCGCTGCTGGGCGACGATTGGTGGGATGCGCTGTCGGCGCTGACGCTGGGCGTGCCGGTAGCCATAGGCGCGTGGTACAGCCTGAAAGGTCGCAGCCGCTGATACTTCGCGATAGTTCCTGCTAACACCGAAAGTGGCGATACAATGAGCTATTGACGATAACCGTGATTGCAGGGAGTGGAATGAATCCAGAGTTGAGAGCCGGTGCCGCGCGCCGTTTTAAATCACTCAGCAGCCAGCTTGCGCTGGCGTTGGCGCTGCACGCTTCGGCCCATGCCGTGGCTGCCGGGCAAGCGCCGCCCGCCGCCGCGCCGGCGGCTGCGGCCGCACCTTCCGCGCCACTCCGCGATATTCTCGGACTGGCCCGCGAAGCGGCCGGCAATATCGATAAGAGCATGCGCAGCGAAACCGGCCAGCCGGCGTTGTCGGATGTCGCCCCCGATTTCAAGAACGACGGCAACGACAAATTCGACAAGGCCATCGAAGCCGCCCACGTCCAGCGCGGCGCGCCTCGGATCGAAAACTATGTGCTCAGCGATGGCCGCCCGGCCACCAAGGTGACTGGCGCCGGCGGCAGCTATTGCGTTGCGCAGCGTCTCAATTCCAGCGTCGCCGTCGATCCGTTCAAGGATGGCGCGGCCGGCGACGGTAACAAGACCCAGCGCGTGCCTTGCCCATGAAGCCTGAAATCCTGGTAGTGGCGGCCAGTCCGTCATCGTCCGTCATGGCGCAGCTGGAACAGCAATTCCACTGCCATCATCTGTGGCAAGTCGCGGCGGGCGGGCGCGACGCCTTCATCCGGCAGGTTGGCGCCGGCGTGCGCGGGGTCGTGACGACCGGCGCGCTCGGCTTGAATGCCCGCGATATCGGCCTGCTGCCGGCGCTGGAAATCATCGCTATCAACGGTATCGGTATCGATGGCGTGGCGCTGGACGTGACCCGCGCGCGCGGCATCGCCGTGACCACCACGCCGGACGTGCTGACCGACGACGTGGCCGACCTGGCGCTGACCTTGCTGCTGTCGGCCGCGCGCCGCCTGCCGGCGCTGGACCAGTATGTGCGCGACGGCTCCTGGGAACGGCGCGCCAGCTTGGCGCCGGCCTCCAGCCTGCGCGGCAAGCAGGCCGGCATCTTCGGTTTCGGCCGCATCGGCCAGGCCATCGCACGCCGCTTGACGGCCTTCGGCCTGGAATTAGCGTATTACCAGCCGCGCCCGATCGCCGGCGCCGAGGTGCCGCGCGCCGCGTCGCTGCTGGAACTGGCGCAACGCAGCGATTACCTGGTGGTATGTGCGCCGGGCGGCACGGATACCCGGCACGCCATCAATGCCGGGGTGCTGGCCGCGCTGGGACCGAAGGGCACGCTGGTCAATATCGCGCGCGGTTCGCTGGTCGATGAAGATGCCTTGATTGCCGCCTTGCAAACTGGCGCGCTGGGCGCCGCCGGACTCGATGTGTTCGCCGACGAGCCACGCGTGCCGGCCGCCTTGCGCGCCTTGCCGAACGTGGTGCTGACGCCGCATGTCGGCAGCCTGACCGAGGAAACCCGGCATGCGATGGGGCAACTGGTGGTCGATAATCTGACGGCGCATTTTGCCGGCCGGCCGCTGCTGACGCCGGTAAAATCATAAAACAAGCGCTATCACGCGGCCGGCATGCGCTTGATCTGGTTGATGAAGGCCAGCGCCGCCGGCGCCTTTTCATGGCGCCGGAACGCGGCGGCGATTTCCGAAGCAATTGGCGGGCCGGCGATTTCGCGGTAGCACACGCCCGGCAGGCGCACATGATCGACCACGGAAAACGGCACCACCGCGCAGCCGGCGCCCAGCGATACTTCGGTCAGCACCGCCAGCAGGCTGCCGGGCCGGTCGCTGATGCGCGCGGTAAATCCGCCGCGCTGGCTCACTTGCGCCGTGCCCAGTTCCTGTTCCGGCACGATGAACGCTTCCTGGCTGAGCCGGGCCGGCGCAATGTCGCCGAGTAAGGCCAGCGGACTGTCGTCGCGCAAGGCGACGACAAAACGGTCGCGCAGCAACACCACGCTGTCGATTCCTTCCGGATAGGCCATCGGCGGCCGCACAAAGGCCAGGTCGAGCCGGTGTTGGTCCAGCAACTCCGGCAACAATTCCATCGGGTACTCCTTGGAACGCAGTTCGATGCCCGGATGGCTGCGCCGGAACAGCGCGAATTGTTGCTGCAGCACGCCGGCATAGGCGGCCGACGCCACATAACCGAGTTCCAGCCGACCCAGTTCGCCGCGTCCGGCGCGCCGCGCCACTTCTTGCGCCAGTTCAAACTGTTGCAGCGCGCGCTGCGCCTCGATCTCGAATAACTGGCCGGCGGACGTCAGGGCCACCGAACGCTTGCTGCGGTTGAACAGCCGCGTGCCCAGTTGGTTCTCGGCTTCCTGGATTTGCTTGCTCAACGCCGGCGGCGACATGCCCAGTTCGGCCGCCGCACGGCTGAAATGCAGCAAGCGTGCCACTGCCAGGAAGCATCGAAAATGCCGCAATTCCATTCCACGCCCCCCCATCAGTATTAACCCAGGAGAAATTATAAGCTTGTTCAGTTATAACAGAAAATAACAATACGGCGCCTAGAATAAAGACTCCGACGATTAATCGAGATGTGATGATGAATTCCAAACAACGATGGACCTTGTACACCTGTTCCGGCGTGTGCGCGTTGATCATGCTGGACACCAATGTGGTGGCGGTCTCGCTGCCGTCGATCGCGCGCTCGCTGAACGCCAGTTTTGTCGATGTGGAATGGGTGGTCAGTGCCTATATGCTGGCGTTCGCGTCATTTTTACTACCGGCCGGCAGCATCGCCGACCAATTGGGCCGCAAGCGGGTGATGCTGGCCGGACTCGGCGTATTCGCGCTGGCGTCGCTGTTTTGCGGCCTGGCGTGGACCACGTTGGTGCTGAACCTGGCGCGCGCCGTCAAAGGCATCGGCGCCGCCTTGCTGCTGACGTCGGCGCTGGCGGTGATCGGCAACACCTTTCACGATGAAAAAGAACGTTTGCACGCGTGGTCGGTGTGGGGCGCCTGCATGGGCGCGGCGATGACGGTCGCGCCCTTGCTGGGCGGCTTGATCACCAGCGCCATCAACTGGCGCTGGATTTTCTACCTGAACTTGCCGGTGGTCGCCGTGCTGATCCACCTGGTTCGGCGGCATGTGACGGAATCGAAGGATGACAACGGCGCCAGCTTCGATCCGCTGGGCGCCGGCCTGTTCAGCGGCGGACTGTTTTGCATCATCTGGGGCTTGATCGACGGCAGCGTGGCCGGCTGGCACAGCGCCACCACCATGCTGCGCTTCGGTGCCGGCGCGCTGTTGCTGTGCATATTCATCGTGGCCGAGCTGATGCAGCGCGCGGCCATGATCGATTTACACCTGTTCCGCCATCCACGCTTTGTCGGCGCCGTGATCGGCATGTTCGGTTACGCCATCTCGGCGCAAGTGCTGATGACCTTCTTGCCGCTGTATTTGCAGAATGCGTTTCTGTATTCCGCCGTCGCGGCCGGCTGCGCCATGTTGCCGTTCGCGCTGGCGATGGTGGTGTTTTCGCGGCTCAGCCCGTTCGCCGGACGCTGGCTGGGCGACCGCGGCATGCTGACGCTGGGCTTGCTGATCGTGGCGGCCGGCAATGTCGCCACCGGGCTGGCGGCCACGCTGCTGTCGTACTGGATGGTGGCGGTGGGCATGACGGTGACCGGCGCCGGCGCCGGATTATTGAACGGCACTACCCAAAAGGCGATCCTCGGCTGCATTCCGCCGGAACGCAGCGGCATGGGTTCCGGCATCAGCACCACCACCCGTTTTGTCGGCATCGTGCTGGCGGTCGGCGGCCTGGGCGGCGTGCTGGCGACGCATACGTCGCAAGCGTTCGAGCGGCTGGTCGCAGGGCAGGGCATCGTATCGTCGTCCGAACTGATCGGCCGCATCGTGGCCGGCAATGCGGCCCAGGCTTTCGACTATTTACCGGTCGCATTGCAGCCGGTGGCGCGCGCGGCGGCGAAAAGCGCATTCATCGACGGCTTCGCCAGCGTGCTGTACCTGGCCGGCGTATTGGCGCTGTGCGCCGCCGTGCTGGTGTTTGCACTGGCCGGCCAAAAAACGGCGCATGGCAATCCTGGCGCCGCTGTGGCGAAATAAGCGACGATCCCGCGTTGTAATATGATAAATTCTGCGAGGAAATAACGAGTCAATACATCAACGGTATCAAAAGGGGCGGACGGTGCGGCGGACACGAATTATTGTCATTGCGACGTTGTTGGCGGCGGTCGGCGTGGCCGCGCCGTTGTCGGCGGCGTTTTACCTGTCGTCGCTGCGCGCCGGGCATGCCGAGGAAAAACGCCTGGCCTTGTATGCGGAACAGGCATTGGGCCGCGCCAGGCAGTCGTTCCAGATCGCCGGCGACGCCTTGCGCTAATTCGAGCAGCTCGACAGCGCGCCGTGTTCCGACGCGCATATCCGGAAAATGCGCGTGACGACGGTCACCACGCGCAGTGTCGAAGACATCGGCTATTTTGAAAATGGCTTGCTGAAATGTACTTCAAGCGGTATCGAAGCGGAGCGCATCAGCCTGACGCCGGCGGACTTCATGCTGGCCAACGGCATCGGCGTCAGCCTGCATATGGCGCCCCATGTCAGCGACGGTAAAACCATGGTCGGCCTGTTTTATCGATCGCACAAGGCGCTGATCGATCCGGTGCGGTTTGCCGACGTGATCCTGGACCAGGATATCGAGCTGGCGGTCGCGCTGGACGATGGCCGGGTGCTGGGCACCATGCACGATCCCGATCCGGCGCTGGTCAAACGCCTGTTGGCTGGCGGCGACAGTCCCGACAGCCTGCATGCGCTGCGGCGCGACGCCGGCCTGAGCGCGCTGGCGATCGAACCGCGCAGCAAGATCGCGGCGCGCCTGCGCAGCGAGCACATCATGCTGCTGCCGCTGGGCGCGCTGATGGCGGCCTTCCTGGTCGGCGTGGTGGTGTGGCTGTCGCGGCGGCGCCTGTCGCCGCTGGCGGAATTGCAAATTGCTGTCGAGCAGCGCGAATTCGTCGTGCATTACCAGCCCATCGTCGCCTTGAAAACCGGCGTGTGCATCGGCGCCGAGGCGCTGGTGCGCTGGCGGCGGCCGGATGGCGCCATGGTGCGGCCGGACCTGTTCATTCCGCTGGCAGAAGATAGCGGCCTGATCTTGCCGATCACCGACCAGGTGGTCGCCGCCGTGATACATGAATTGAAGGACATGCTGCTGGCCGACCGGAATGTGCACATCGCCGTCAACCTGTGCGCCAGCGATATCGAAAGCGGGCGCATCTTGCCGGTGCTGCAACGGGAGCTGGCCGGCACCGGCATCGAGACGCAGCAAATCTGGCTGGAAGCGACCGAACGGGGCTTTTTGCGGGCCGATGCGGCGCGGGCCACGCTGCAGCGCGCGCGGGATCTGGGCCATGCGGTCGCGATCGACGATTTCGGCACCGGTTATTCCAGCCTGTCGAATTTGCAAAGCCTGCCGCTCGATGCGCTCAAAATCGACAAATCGTTTGTCGACACCGTCGGCACCGACGCGGCCACCAGCAGCGTGACGCCGCATATCATCGATATCGCCAAGACGCTGGGCTTGCAAATTGTCGCCGAAGGGATAGAAACCCAGGCCCAGGCCGATTACCTGCTGGCGCGCGGCGTCGAATTCGGCCAGGGCTGGTTATACGCCAAGGCGCTGCCGGCGGACCAATTCCTGTTGTTTTATCAAAACAACAGTCAATCGTAATCCCTCTTCAGCGCGCCGATGCGGCCAAGGGAATCATGTCGATAGCCGCGCACGATTGAAGACATTTCAGACAAGTTCTTGGGAAAATGATATCTTTACATTTGGCAATTGTTTAAATTAAATCATCATGAGTTCGTTCCCGACATTATCGACCCTGGCCCAGGATCGCCAACACAAGCGCATCTTGCGTTTGTCGTTTCCCCACAATGACGGACCTTCGGCGCTGTTGCTGGCCAACCGGCTTGAAGCAGACGAAAGTTTGTCGCGCGATTTCGAGTTCACGGTGGAAGTGTTGAGCGATAACGCCGAAATCGCCTTAAAAGATGTGCAGGGCAAGATGGTCACCATCGAATTGGTGCGCGGCGATGGCAGATTGCGCTATTTTAATGGCTATGTGTTTGCATTCCGCCTCGATAAAACCGATGGCGCGCTGGTGTTTTATACGATGACCCTGAAGCCGTGGCTGGCATACCTGACATTACGCAAGAATAATTATCTGTTCCACGGCCGTACGCTGTTCCAGCAAGCCGAAAAGATCTTTGCCGACTATGGCACGCATGCCGACTGGGATAGCCGGGTCGGCGGCCCCGATCCGGCGATGACGATGGCGTGCCAGTTCGATGAAGACGACCACAATTATCTGCACCGGCGCTGGGAAGCGGCCGGCTGGTTTTATTGGTATGAACACCGCGCCGACGGCCATCAATTGATCATTTCCGACGATTCGGTGCACGCCGCGCCGGTCGATGGCGCCGCTCCCGGCATCGCTTACCAGCGTCACGCCGGCTCCAAAAGCGAGGACGGCATCGGCGACTGGGCCGCGACGCGCGGCATCGTCGCGGGGCAGGCCGCCTTGTCGAGTTTTAATTTCAAGCAGCCGGTGCCGGGCCATGTCCATGTGCCGACGCTGAACCGGCAGGGCGAGGTGCTCGATATCGAGTCGTATGAATATGCCGGCGCCTACGGCTACGGCACGCTGAAGGGCGGCGAAGCGCTGGCCCGCTTGCGGATGGAAGAAATCGAAACCCGCGGCAAGCAATTCGATGCCGGCGGCAACAACCGTTTTGTGATGCCGGGCCGCTGGTTCGCGCTGACCGGCCATTTCAGCTTTGGCAGCGACGACGGCAAGAATGAATTCCTGGTGGTATCGGTACGCCACCGGGCCAGTAATAATTATTTGCAAAACGCGCTGGAACCGTCCGACTACAGCAACCGCCTGACGTGCGTGCGCAAGAGCGTGGCGTGGCGTCCGGGGCGCGGTTTTAACAGCATCGACAGCAAGATCCACGGCCCGCAAACGGCGATCGTCACCGGCCCGGCCGACCAGGAAATCCATACCGACGAATACGGCAGGGTGCGCGTGCGTTTCCACTGGGACCGCAACGAAGGCCATGGCGACCAAGGGTCGGCGTGGGTGCGGGTCGCGTCGAGCTGGGCCGGCGGCAATTTCGGCGCCGTGTCGCTGCCGCGCGTCGGCCAGGAAGTGCTGGTGCAATGGCTCGATTCGAATCCCGACCGGCCCATCATCACCGGCCGTGTGTTTAATAGCGACAATATGGCGCCGTGGGAATTGCCGACCCAGCAAGCGCTGTCGGGCATCCGCAGCAGTGAATTACGCGGCGGTGGCCATAATGGCGGGCGCAACAACCATTTATTGATGGACGATACGGCCGGGCAAATCCAGGCCGTGCTGTCGTCCGACCATTACCGTAGCCAGTTGAGCCTGGGCTACCTGACCCGCGTGCGCGGCACCGCCGGCCGCGACGACCATCGCGGTGAAGGCTATGAATTGCGCACCGATGGCTGGGGCGCCTTGCGCGCCGCCAAGGGCATCTTGCTGACCGCGTGGGGCCAGGCGGTGCAGGACAGCGGCACCACCCAGCAAGACAATACCGAAGGCGCCGACACCTTGCGCGCGGTGCTCGACAGCGCCGAAAACCGCAGCAAGGCGGCGGCGATGGCCAGCGAGCAGCGCGGCGATAAAAAACATGGCCACCGCGGCCTGGACACCCAGAAACCGCTGAACGACGCCGGCTGGTCGCTGGCGCAGCCTATCGTGTTTATTACCGCGCCCGACGGCGTGGCCACCAGCACGCCGAAAAGCATCGTGCAGGCGGCCGGCCAGGACCTCGGCAGCTATGCCGCCGGCAACCTGGACATGACGGCCGGCGAGGTGATGTCGTTCAGCGCGGCCAAGGGCTTGCAGCAGCACGTCGAGCGCGGCGGCATGTCGACCGCGCTGAGCCATGGCGATTATTTTCTCCATGTGCAGGACGGCAAGACTGAAGTCGTGTCGAAAAAAGGCATCATGCTGGAAGCGAAAAGCGGCGATATCGTGCTCAAGACCAGGGGCGGCAGCATCGTGCTGACCGAAAGCGGCGAGATCCTGATCAAGGGCGCCAAGGAAGCCCATGATATCGCCGGCAAGATCGAACTGGGCGCGGCCCAGGTGGTCAACGCCGGTTCGGTCGGCGCGCCGCCGGAAAGCAGTTTCTGGGGCCAGATGAATATCGGCAAGTTCAGCCAGCAAATGGTGTTTGCCGATGTGCTGCACCAGGTCGCCGGCAAGGCCGCCGGTTATGCATACAAGATCTTGACCAAGGATGGCGCGGTGCTCAAGACCGGCACGCTGGACGAGGAGGGCAAGACCGAGCGGGTATTCACCGAGGACATGGAAGAATTGCATGTCGAAATCGATGTGAACCAGGGCAAGTGGCAAATCCTGGAAGATATCCGCCACGAAATCGATGAACTGACCGATGACACCGTCGATACCTTCTCGGCGGTCGGCGTGGATGTGCTGGCCGAGCAGGCCAAGTTGCCGCCCGACGTGGTCAAGGGCTTGTTCATGGACGATGGCAAGGTCGACCCGACGTCGACCGCGATGCTGCTGTTGCAAGCGAAGCTGAAACTGCCGCTCGATACCATCATCGGCATCCTCAAGAAACCAGGCCGTATCAAGCCGCTGGAAATACTGGGCGACATGGCCGAGCGCACCGCCACCCAGATGGTCGAGGAGCGCATCAACGACACCAGCGCCAAGCTGGTGGCGTTGCTGGATGGCGTATGGAATGGCGGCGATATCCCGGGCGGCGTCGAAAAACTGTTTGAAAAAGCCAATACGCTGCGGCGCCAGGCGATGAACCGCCGCGAACCGACCGAGCACATGACCGATCTCGATTTTGGCCAGGAGTTTGCGGTCTTGTCCGAGATGGACACGCACCCGGTCGATTTTGATGTGCTGCCATCCGATCACCGCAGCGAACTGGCGTAGTGTCAGATTACGTATTTTTTTAGAAAATTCCCTGTTTAGAAAATTCCCTGTCATGAAAAAAAATTACCTCGCTGCCGCCGCCGTCCTGTCGGCCCTGCTGTCCACCCAGGCTTGCGCCGAAAAGCCGGCGCCTGCGCTGCAAAGCAAGAGCGCCGTGCTGCAATGCCTGGACCGCAAGATCGAATTGCAGGCCGATTGCCTGCCGAGCAAGAATCCGCTGGCCAGCACCTGTACCCGCCAAAGCCTGACCTTCAAGGATGGCGCCGACCGCCAGCTGGGCGAGCGTATCTTCAGGCCGGCGCCTCAACAGGCCACGCCGGCGATCGAGGAAAAAGTCAGCGAACTGGTGTGCGCGGAAACGCCGCGCGGCGATAAATACATCGTCGCCCGCATGGATAACGGCGGCAATTGCGACAACTGCGAATGGCTCGAAGTGTTTGGCTGGGATGGCGCGCCGGTCGGCAGCGACCGCGATAAAAAGAACAGGAACAAGGCGGTGGCGGAAGCCTCGAACGCCGCTTTTAATGACGCCACCAAGAAAGTGATCCAGAAAAAGGACCTGGGTAGATTCTATCAAGGAAGCACGAAATAATGGCAATCGACTACAACGTCTTTTATACGCGTGAAAAAGGGAAGGCGTACAAGGACGAGCAAATTGAAACGTATTCCAATTACCGCAAGCCGATCGATCACAGTCCCGGCCGGCTGGCGGGCAATTCCCGGATCTGGGGCGACATCGCCATCGAACGGCAGCGCAAGATCATCGATGCGGTGGTGGTCGCCGCGCGCGGCGCCGGCTTTAATACCCGGCGCCTGGCCTTGCTGCTGGCGATGGTCAAGATCGAGTCGGGCTTCAACCTGGATGCGGCGGCCGGCACTACCTCGGCCAGCAGTCTCGGGCAATTCATCAAGAGGACCGGCGCGGCGTTCGGCTTGAACGACGACAACCGCTTTGACCTGGCGGCGAATGTATCGGCGCTGGTCGAGTACTATATCTATAACGAGGATATCGTCAAGGATCGCGGCAAGTCCGATATCTGGGTCTATAAATACCACCATGACGGACCGACTTCCGATTACGGCGGCGAAAAGCTGGCGGTGAATAAATTCGCGCCGCTGGCCAACCGTTATCAGGAAGCGCTGAGCGTCGGCCATGCGCTGAGCATCGTCGATCCCAGCGGCGCGCCGATCAAGGATGCGCACATCAAGCTGACGCAAAATGGCAAGACGGCGATGCTGAAAACCGATGAAAACGGTTTTTTGCCCAAGTTTTGCGCCAATCCGGAACTGGGCAAGCTGAATGTCTATATTCAGAAGGCGTCGGAAGAATTCAAGCAGATCGGCGAAATCGCATTGTCCAAGTTCGAGTCGGCATGGACCATCGTCGCGCCTAAGCAAAGAAGCACCGTCAAGACCCATGTGCATGAAGCGCACGCGGGCGCCGCGCCGGGCGATGGCCAGAGCCACAAGGTCAAGAAGGGCGAAACGCTGTCCGGCATCGCGCGCGGAGCCGGTTGCACTTATCTGCAGATCGCCAAGCTGAACAATATTGCGGCGCCGTATTTGCTGCATCCCGGCCAAATCTTGAAAATGCCGGATGCGAAGAAGAAGCCGCCGGCGGCCAAGCCTGCTGCGGCACCGGCCAAGCCTGCTTCGGCGCCAGCGCAGCCGCCCGCGCCGGCGTCCAGAACGGCTGCGCCTGCCGCGACCAAGCCCGCAGCCAGTGCACCGGAGCCGAAGAAAGAGCCTGCCAAGCCGGCGCTGGCCGCCAGCGCGCCGGTCGTGACCGAAAAGCGCAGTGCCCAAACCAGCCATCCGGAAGCGCAAGTGACAAAGGTGGCGCTGTCGCATAAAAACGAGGCGGCGATCGCCTATGCCTTGAAGCATAAAAAAGCGAGTTCCATCGGATATTGTTTGCGGCATGTAAAAAACGCGCTGTGGAAGAGCGGTTTTTACAAGGATTATCCTGGCTGCCAATATGCGAAAGACTTTGGTCCGTTCTTGAAGAAAGCCGGATTTGCCAACTTGCTGGAAACCAGGCCGGGCACCGATTTGAATAGCGCTCCGCTGGGGGCGATCGTTATTTATTGGCCTGTCGAATCGCAGACGTATACGAATGCCAAAAGCAAGAAAACCGAGGTGATCGCCGGGCATATCGAAATAAAATGCACAGAGGGTTATGTCAGCGATTTTCTGGCCAAGCGGCCGACATACTCGATGAACCCTAAAACGCTGGTGTCGCCAAAATCATCCAAATATGGCGTGACATTCAAGGTCACCGGCATTTGGTACAAGGATGAATGATGAATAAATTAGCAGTAATCGGCATTGCTTGCGCGCTGTCGCTGATCGGCGTGGTGCCGGCCCATGCCGCCGGCAAGCCGGCGCCGCTGTTGCAATGCCCGGTCGCCTATCCGGTGCCGGACGATGTGGCGTATGAAAAGACGATGCTGGTGTTCGATGCGATCAACCAGGAGTTCGGCGCCATTTTCGGCGCCGATTACGAACGCCTGGACGATGCCAAGGTGATCGCGCGGATCGGCAAGACGCGCATCGCGCCGGAAGCGATGACGCGGGTGGCGTCCTTATCCGGTTGCGCGGCCTTGATCGATATCACGTCTTCATGTTCGCAATATTTTTCTCCGGAAATCGGCGGTCCGCTGTTTTTTCTGATGGAAATGAAAAAGACCGCGCCGCTGCGCGTGCAATACGACGCGGCGATCAGCGCCTTGCCCGACCCGCATCAAAAGGCGGCGGCGCTGCAGTGCATCAAGCTGGTGGCGCAGAAATAAGCAGCGACAGCGAAAGGAAATCCAGCATGAGCCAGCCTGTAATCCGTGTCGGCGACAAAACTTCGCATGGCGGCGAAGTGTTGTCCGGCAGCGCAGCATTCTTGATCGACGGCAAGCCGGTAGCGCGTGTCGGCGACAAGGTCAGCTGTCCGCTGCACCCGACCGAAACCGTCATCAATAGCGGCAGTTCCGCCTATCTGACCGATGGTCAGCCGACCGCGCGCCATGGCGACAGCACCGCCTGCGGCGCCACGCTGATCGGCAGCCAGTCGGTCTACCTGATCAAGTAGCTTCCGGCGGCGGCGCTTGCCCGACCTGGACCAGCAGCGCCGCGTTGTGCCGTATCAGCCCTGATTGTTCTTGCAGCAGTTGCTGTTCGCGCCGGCTTGCCGCCGCCAGGCTGGCGGCCAGCATCTCCAGCTGTTTTTCTTGCGCGGCGCACGCCATGCGCGATACCGTCAGCGCTTCCTGGGCGGTATCGAGCTTGCCGGCCAGTACTTGACCGTTATCCAGCGCCTGCCGGAGCTGGAAGGCCAAGCGATCCCGCTCCGGCCGCAACGCCGCCAATTCATCGTGGACCAGCGCGGCCGCCGCGAGCAAGCGCGCCTGTTCCTCCTGTAACTGGCCGATTTGCACGCTTTGCTGTGCCAATGCCGCTTGCTGGCCGGCCAGGCGCTGCTGCAAGACGTTATTGTCTTGCTCCAGCCGGTCTTGCCGCTGTTCCGCCGCCTGGCGTTCTTCGATTCGTTGTGTCGCTGCCGCTTCCTGGTAGTGCTCGAATTGCACCCGTACCTGGGCCAGTTGCCGGTTCAGCGCGCCAATCTCGTCTGCGCGGTCGGCCAGCCGCTGGTGCAAGCCGACGTTATCGCTATGCAAGGTCGCCAGCGTGACGGCGCGGTGATGGTGCTCTTCCTTCAGTTGTTCCAGCGCGGCCTGGGTCGCGCCCAGTTCGGCCGACAGCGCTGCCTTGACGCCCGTCAGCTGTTTCAGCTCGGTTTCCGCTTTTTTGACTTGTTCACTTGCCGCCAGCAGCGTTACGCGCTGTTCTTCGCGGGCTGTTTCCAACTGCCTGGCAACGTCTTGCTGCATTTTCTGGTACAGGCTGGTGAGCGCCTCGACCAGTGCCGCCGGCAAGCCATGTTCCGTTTCCGGCGGGGTTTCCTGGTGTTCTTCCTTCCAGCGCTTGAGCAGCGGAGCGATGGTGCTTTTGCTGCCGGTGCCGCCCAGCGCCGCGCGCACATTGTCGACGGTGGGATTCCTGCCATCGGCCAGCACCAGCGCGGCGGCTTTGATGACATGCGAGTACAGGATGCCGGAGCGGGCCATGATTTATCCTTCAGTGTAATTTCGTAACGTAATACATGATACGTAATACACGATAATATTACGATATAAATTTTGATTTATTTTGAAAATAATGACTCATGATAAGATTGATTATCGTGAGCCATGCGCCGCTTTTCCGTGGTATCGTGGCGGTTTTCCAGTACAGCAGCCCGTTTTGGGCGATTTCGCCATGCCAGATAAGCCGATCCAGCCCATCCCCGGCACCCAGCGGCAGCTGGGACCTGCCGTTTCCAGTACACTCAGCCCGGAATTGGCGCAACGCCAGCGCGCTTTTCTGGCCGCCGCCACGTCGGACAACACGCGCCGCGCCTACCGCTCGGCGATCCACCATTTCCAGCAGTGGGGCGGCGTGTTGCCGGCCACCGAGGCGACGGTAATCCGGTATTTGCTGGCCTATGCGCAGGAGCTGAATCCGCGCACGCTGGCCTTGCGCCTGACCGCCTTGTCGCAATGGCATAGCTATCAGGGATTTCGCGATCCGGCGTCCACGCCGACGGTGCGCAAAACGATGTCCGGCATTCAGCGCCTGCACGGCAAGCCGAAAAAGAAGGCCAAGGCCTTGCCGTTGGAAGATATGCAGCGCATCGCCGCCCATCTGGCCAGCCTGGATACGCTGAAAGCGCGGCGCGACAATGCGCTGCTGCAACTGGGATTTTTCGGCGCGTACCGGCGCAGCGAGCTGTCCACGCTGGAAGTGGCCCATATCGCGTGGCAAGCGGAAGGCATCGTCATTACGCTGCCACGCTCGAAAACCGATCAGCTGGGCGAGGGCGTGGTCAAGGCAATACCCTATGGCGACGGCGCGTGCTGCCCGGCGACCGCCTTGCGCACCTGGCTGGAGGCGGCCGGGATTCAATCCGGGCCGCTGTTCCGTACCATCAGCAAATGGGGCGCGGTCGGCGCCAGGGCGCTACATGCGGGCAGCATCAACACAGTGCTGGAGGATAGCGCCAAGCAGGCCGGGCTCGATTATGTGCCGGACTTATCCAGCCACAGCTTGCGGCGCGGCATGGCCACCAGCGCGCACCGCGCCGGCGCCGATTTCCTGTCCATCAAGCGCCAGGGCGGCTGGCGCCATGACGGCACGGTGCATGGCTATATCGAGGAAGCGGGACGTTTCGACGACAATGCGGCCGGCAGCCTGCTGCGGCCCAAGCGGCCCGGATGAGCGTTTTTTGACGAGATTGCCTGAAGCACCTACACTGCGTCTTCGACCCACTGTTTTCGACCCACTGTTAACGTTTCATTATGACGAGCCAGCAACACATGAAGTCCCCGGTCGCCACTTTTGCGTGGTGCAACGATGCCGCCTTAGAAGAGCTACTCAGCCAGATGTATCTCGACAACGTCAGCGCTGACTATATTTCCCATTCCGAATTGCAAGGCCCGCGCGCTGATGCGCCGGGCCGCTGGCGTAGCGACCTGGCCGACACGATCCGCGCCGAAGTGCGCGCCGCCTTGTCGCCGGACGAGCCGCACGCCTTGCTGGCCACCGCCACGGTCGATAACAATATAGTCGGCCTGGCGATGGTGTCGCTCGATACGCGCCGCAAGGCGTCGCGGGCGTTTGCCGCGCTGGACGATATCGTGTTGCTGCCGCAATTGCGCGGCGGCGGCACCGGCGGCCAGCTGGTCGAATGGATCGCCGGGCAATTACGCGAACGCGGCATCGCCCGGTTGTTCCTGGAATGCGGCATCAACAACCTGCCGGCCCAGGGCTTCTTTAAAAGCAAGGGTTTTCAGCCGGTGTCGGTGGTGATGCTGCGCGAATTAAGCGATCCCGCATAAGCTTGCTTGCTGCCGCTTAAGCGTAACGATTGCCGCGCAGCAGGCGCAAGCCGTTCGCCACCACGATCAGGCTGGCGCCGACGTCGGCGAACACCGCCATCCACAGCGTCGCCAGGCCGGCCAGCGCCAGCGCAAAGAAGACCGCCTTGATGCCGATCGCAAAGCTGATGTTTTGCAGCAGGATGCTGCGCGTGCGCCGGCTCAGCATGATGAATTCGGGCAGCTTGCCGAGTTCGTCATCCATCAGCGCCACGTCGGCCGTTTCAATCGCCGTGTCGCTGCCGGCCGCGCCCATCGCAAAACCGATGTCCGACTGGGCCAGCGCAGGCGCGTCGTTGATACCGTCGCCCAGCATGCCGACCGCGCCGAATTGCGCTTGTAATTCCTGGATTTCCGACAGTTTTTGTTCTGGCAATAACTCCGACTTGACCAGGCTGATACCGACTTCGCCGCCGATGCGCTGCGCCGTCAAGTGATTATCGCCGGTCAGCATCACGGTGGTCACGCCCAAGGCGTTCAAGCGCCGGATCGCGTCGGCCGCCTTGGGGCGCACCACGTCGGCCACCGCGATCAGGCCCAGCGCCGCTTCCTTGGTGGCCAGTACCATCGCCGTGTACGCCTTGGCTTGCAAGTCGTTGACCATCGCTTCCAGTTGCGGCGTCACCAGGCCCAGTTCGCTCATCAGGCGCTGGTTGCCCAAATAATGCGTGACGCCGTCGATATCGCCTTGCACGCCGCGTCCCGGCAATGCCTGGAATTGCATGACAGTTTTGAGCAGGCCGCTTGCCGGACCGGCCTTGACGATGGCGTGCGCCAGCGGATGGTCGGAATGGCTATCCAGGCTGGCCGCCAGCAACAGCAAGGCGTCGCGGCTGCCATGGTTGAACGGCAACACGTCGGTGACGCTGGGCCGGCCCAGCGTCAGCGTGCCGGTCTTGTCGAGCGCGATCGCTTTCAGGCGGTGGCCGGTTTCCAGGAATTGCCCGCCTTTCACGAGAATGCCGCGCCGCGCGGCGGCGGTCAGGCCGCTGACCACCGTGACCGGCGTCGAAATGACCAGCGCGCAAGGACAGGCGATCACCAGCATCACCAGCGCCTTGTAGACCCAGGCCATCAGCGGCGCGCCGGACAGCAGCGGCGGCAAGATGGCCACCAGCACCGCGCACAGCACCACGGCCGGTGTGTAATAACGGGCGAAACTGTCGACAAAACGCTGCGTCGGCGCTTGTTTGCCCTGGGTTTCCTCGATCACGCGGACGATTTTCGCCAGCGTGCTGTCGCCGCTGTTGGCCGAGACGGTGACTTCCAGCAAGCCGCGCTGGTTGATGGTGCCGGCATACACCGTGTCGCCGCTGCGCTTATCGACCGGCATGCTTTCGCCGGTGATCGGGGCCTGGTTGACCGACGATACGCCCGATGCGACCACACCGTCGAGGGCGATGCGTTCGCCCGGCTTGATGCGCATCAAGTCGCCGATCTTGACCGATGCCACCGGCACTTCGGACCATGCGCCTGCGCTGCCGGATACGGTGGCGACGTCCGGCGCCAGTTGCATCAAGCCGTGCACGGCGTTGCGGGCGCGGTCCAGCGACAGTCCCTCGATCAATTCGGCGATGGCGAACAGGAAAATCACCATCGCCGCTTCCGGCCACTGGCCGATGGCGAGCGCGCCGAATACCGCCAGGCACATCAGGAAATTGATATTCAGCGTAAAACTTTTAAGCGCGATCCAGCCTTTTTTGAGGGTCGGCAAGCCGCCGCTGGCGATCGAGATCAAGGCCAGCACGATGACCAGCGGCGAGTGATCGGTGTGGCTGGTCCATGCCAGCACTTCGGCGGCGGCGGCCGTCAGGCCGGACACGGCCAGCAGCGACTTTTGCGCGCCGCTCAAGCCGTGCTGTTCCGTTGCGGCCGAGACCGGCGCCGACCTATCGACCGGCACGGCTTGCATGCCGATGGCTTTCAACGCGGCGATCAGGGCGGAGGTGTCGTCCAGGTGGTGATGCACGTCCAGTACCCGGTTCATCAGGTTGAAATCGAGGCCGACCACGCCGGCCATGCCGTCGAGCTTGTTACGTATCAGGCGTTCCTCGGTCGGGCAATCCATGTTCGGGATGCGGTATTTGGTGGTCCGCGCGCCCGCCACCGGGCCGCTGGTTTTCAGCGGCGCCGGCTGGATGTCGAGCTTCGCATGCGAGTGGGAGCAGCAGCTATCGTGAGAGTGGCCAGAGCCGTGGGAGGGGTGGGAGTCATGTGGCATCGCAACGACCTTTACTGGATGGTGTATGCTTCCATTAGAAACCCTGTAGCCGCTACAGGGTCAAGTGATATCTGGAGGAAATGATGCGTATCGGCGAATTGGCCAAAAGAACGGCTTGCGATGTCGAAACTGTACGTTATTACGAAAAAGCCGGCTTGCTGCAAGAGCCGGCGCGCAGCAGCGCCGGTTACCGCGAGTACCGCGAAGAACACCAGGAGCGGCTGCAATTCATCCGCCATTGCCGCTCGCTGCAGATCGGCTTGAGCGATATCCGCGCCTTGCTGGAGTTTAAGAATAATCCGGCCGATGGCTGCCAAAGCGTCAATGAATTGCTCGACCACCATATTGAACGCATCCAGGCGCAGATGGAAACCTTGCAAACGCTGCAGTTGCAATTGACCACCTTGCGCCACCAGTGCGACCAGCCGAAGCCGTCGCAAGAGTGCGCGATCCTGCAAAACCTGTCGGAAGCGGCCGGCAATCACGATTGCGCCTGTCATACCGAGGCTGCAATATTATAATCAGCATCATTTTCGATTAAATTAATCAATAAGCAATAATGACCAAGCTGCAAGCAAGTAACTTTTCCCTTTATCTCCAGCGGCTCGGCTACGACAGGCCGCCAGCGCCGACGCTGGAAACGCTGCGCCACTTGCAGCCGCGGCATACCGTCGCTTTTCCGTTCGAGACGCTGTCGACGATGTTGCACGATGAAGTGCCGATCGATCTGCCGTCGCTGGAACACAAGATCTTGCACGCGGGGCGCGGCGGTTATTGCTACGAATTGAATAATCTGTTCCTGGCCTTGCTGCTGCAATTGGGATTTGACGCGCGCGGCATCACCGGCAGTGTTGTGATGGGCGGTTCGGAAGACGAGCACAAGGCGCGTACCCATATGCTGATCCTGGTCACGCTGAACGGCGTGCGCTACATCGTCGACGTCGGTTTCGGCGGTATGGTGCCGACCAGCCCGCTGCTGCTCGATACCGAGGATGAACAGCCGACCGGCCATGAGCCCTACCGCTTGACCTTGCATGACGGCAGTTATACCTTGCGCGCCCAGGTGGCCGGCGATTGGCGGGCGCTGTATGTGTTCGACTTGCAAACCCAGGGCCCGATCGATTATGAAGTGGGCAACTGGTATGTGTCGACCCACCAGAACTCGCCATTCCTCGGCCAGCTGGTGGTGGCGCGCACCGGCGCCGGCCTGCGCCGCACCTTGAACAACGGCAGTTATGCGATCCACCGCATCGGCGCCAAAAGCGAGCGCTGGCAATTTACCGAAGTCGATGTCGTCATCGATTTGCTGCAAAACGAATTCGGCATCCGCATGCCGCAGCATCCGCAGTTGCGCAATATCCTGGAGCGGGTGATTACGCTGTCGTTTTAGAGGCTATCCCAGTAGTGAGCGTCTTGTTCTGGCCGCGCATCAGGAGCGCGGACCAGGCGTGAGGAGGAAGCGTGGCGGGCCACGCGACGACGATCAACGCAGTCCCCGTTCCTGAGGAGCGCCAGAAGAGGGCGTATTCATCTACTGGGATAGGCTCTTAGTACGGTGAGCATCGCAGGCCGCCTATACCGACGCGCAGCAGGTTTTGTTAGGTGTTCTAAATCAGTAACTTAGATGGGCAGGGCGTTATTGCGCGCCGCCCGCCGGGCTATCATCTGGTCCCACCAGCGGTCATGCACGGGCAGCAAGATCACATTGCACACCGGTTCCAGCACCGCGATCAAGCCGCCGAATGCCATCGAACCGGTAGCCCAGTACATCACCACGAAGGCCACGCTCATATGCATGCCGGTCTGGCTGACTTTCTCGGCCGCCACCAGCGCCAGGCCGATCTTGCGCTCATGCCAGCGGTGGCGCAACGCGTGCCACGCTTTTTCGTGCCACGGCAGCAAGGCCACATTCAGCACCGGCTCGATGATCGCGGCCAGCCCGCCCAGCGCCACCGAGCCGGTCAGCGAATAGGTGAGGCCGAATGCGATCGCAGTATGGGTGATGACCTGGCTGAGTGCTTTTGCTGCCTTGACCATGATGATGTCCTTTGAACTGTGGTGAAGCCTCATTTCTGTAAATAATAACCATTCTCATTCTCAATTGGTAGTTGTTTTTTCTAACGATTGAGATAGCGCAACACTATCAAGCTGCCGCAATCGGCAAAAAATAATCAACTAAAGTATTAGTTGACGACGGTATTTTCTGCGGATACTATCTACTAAACTTTTAGTAGATAGGGAATCATGGATATTTCATTTACCGACCGCGAGTCGGATGTCATGCAAATCTTGTGGGATAACGGTCCGTCGGTAGTCGCCGAAGTGCAAGCCAGGCTGGATGTGCCGCTGGCCTATACGACGGTGCTGACGGTATTGCGCACGCTGGAAACCAAGGGCCATGTGGCGCATGTCGAAGAGGGACGCGGCCACCGTTACCACGCGGCCATCGAACCGGTGACCGCGCGCAAGAGCGCTTTGCGCCACCTGACCGGCAAGCTGTTCAAGGGCTCGGCGGAATTGCTGTTCACCCATCTGGTGTCGGACCAGAACCTGAGTGCCGAGCAATTGGAGCGCATGCGCGCCTTGCTCGCCGAACAAAGTGGCAAGGAGCAAAAATCATGATGGCCTGGATGACTTATACACTCAGCGTGACGCTGCTGTTTTGCGGCGCCGCACTGGCGTTTGAATCCGCGGCCCGCGCCTGGCGCATCCCCGGACGCTGGGCCTGGGCGCTGGCGATCGCCGCCGCGCTGATTGTACCGGCCGCCGGTCCGGTGTTGTTCCATGCGCCGCGCGATTATGGTGCGACTCTGCCTGTTAGCAACGTGGACGCCGCACACGCAGCCCCGTACATTGGCGCGCTACCGGCGCAGGATGGCTGGCTGTCGTTGCGGCAAGGCGCTGATGGCGCTTATGTCAGCGACCAGGCGCTTAAAACCGTCTGGATCGGGCTGTCGACGGCGACCTTGCTGGTGTTCGGCGGCGCCGCGCTGCTGCTGGCGTGGCAGCGTCGCGGCTGGCAGCGCAACACCGTGCAAGGCACCGATGTGTTGCTCAGCCCCGCGGCCGGACCGGCGGCGATCGGCTTTTTCCAGCCGCGTATCGTGCTGCCGGTATGGCTGATGTCGGCGCCGCCTGAACAGCAGCGGCTGGTGCTGGCCCATGAGCAATCCCACCTCGATGCGCGCGATCCGCAATTGCTGATGCTGGCCTTGCTGGCCGTGGTGCTGATGCCGTGGAATCTGCCGTTGTGGTGGTTGCTGCGGCGCCTGCGGCTGGCGATCGAAGTCGATTGCGACGCCCGTGTGCTGAAGGCAGGCCACGATCTGCAGCAATATGGCCTGGCCTTGCTCGATGTGGCGCAGCGCCGCTCCGGCATGCTGGCCGGTGCTACCGGCATGGCCGAATCCGGTTCTGCGCTGGAACAGCGGATCCGCCTGATGGGACGGCGCAAGCGCCGCGGTTTCAGCACGCCGCTGTGCGCGCTGCTGGCGGTCGGCATGTGCGCGATGGTGGCGCAAATCAGTCCGCCAGCTTTTGCGCAGGAGGAGTTCGTGCCCAAGATGATCCCGCGCATGGCGGTATTGCTTCCTGAAGGCATGCTCGATACTTTTGCCGGCGATTATCAGTTGAACGACATGCAAGCCGCCATCGTCACCCGCAAGGATGAACAGTTGTCGCTGCTGGTGAGCGGGCAAAAGCCGGTGCTGCTGCAGCCGATGGGGGACAATGCCTTCATCAGCTACCAGGCGCCGCTGCAAGTGCGCTTTAAAAAGGACGCCAATGGGCAAACCACGTCGTTGACGATACGCCTGGGCGATGACGACCGGGTCGCCACGCGTATCAGCGGTGAGGCGATGCAGCAAGTCTACCAGCGCGTCGCCGAGCGGGTGACCGGGAAAAAAGCCACCGAGGGCGGCGAGCCGGTCTTGCGGCGCAGCATAGAGGTGGCGTTCCAGGGACGTTTCTATCCAGACGACATGACGCCGCAATTTGCCGAATTGCTGGAACGGCATCTGCCGGAGCTGCGCAAATCGATGGCGCCATACGGCCCGGTATTGTCGACCCAATTTCAAGGCATCAATACCAACGGCTGGGATGTCTACCGTGCCCAGCATGAACATGGCGTGCTGGACTGGGCCATCCTGTTTGATGCGCATGGCAAGGTGATCGATACCCGCTACCAGCCGGTGCAATAAGCTGCGGCACCGCCCGCGCCGCAATCAGGTCTGGCGGTGCGCTTATACAATCTGAAATAAAACACCTCTTGCGTGAGCGCAAGGCCAGCGCTTATGCTGGCGTTTTTACAGGACACCATCAAGAGGAGCATCAGATTGCGTTGCCTGGTTATCGAAGATGAAGCCGATACTTCCCGTTATATCTGCAAGGGTTTGCGGGAAGCCGGCTATTCCGTCACCGCCTGTGACAATGGCAGCGACGGGCTCGACTATGCGGTCGGCGAAGGCTGGGATGTGATCATCCTCGACCGCATGTTGCCGGGACAGATGGATGGCCTGGCCATCATCGACCGTTTGCGCAGCCTGGGCAAGAAAACCCCGGTCGTCGTGGTCAGTGCGCTGGGCAATATCGATGAGCGCGTACTGGGCTTGCGCGGCGGCGCCGACGATTACCTGAGCAAGCCGTTTTCATTCGCCGAATTGCTGGCGCGCATAGAAGCGCTGCTGCGCCGCAGCGCGCCGGGCCAGGAAAGCAGCGTGCTGCAAGTGGCCGACCTGACGCTGGACATGCGCGCGATGCGCGTCACGCGCGGCGGCCAGATGATTTCCCTGCAGCCGCGCGAGTACCGCTTGCTGGAATACCTGATGCGCCACGAAGGGCAGGTGGTGACGCGCACCATGTTGCTGGAAGGCGTGTGGGATTATCATTTCGACCCGCAAACCAATGTCATCGACGTCCAGATCAGCCGCTTGCGCAACAAAATCGACAAGGATTTCACGCCGGTGCTGATCCACACCATCCGCGGCGCCGGTTACCGGCTGTCGATCCAGCCGGCCCAGGCCGATGTTTAGCGATGTTTAGACTCAGGGCGTCGATCGCCGCCAAGCTGGTGATCGGTTACGGCTTGCTCGCCACGGCCTCGATCATGGTGGTGTCGGCGGTATTTTATGTCGGCACCATCGGCGTGCTGGACCGCAATATCGACAGCAAGGTCAGCGTCTTGTCCGACCGGCTGATCCTGCAATACCAGGGCCGGCCGGATGCCGAGCTGATCAGCGAAGTGCGCCACCAGTTGACCGACGGCATAGACAATGACCGCGAAATCTTCCTGGTGCTGGACGCCGAGGACACCAAGCTGGCCGGCAACCTGACGCCGTGGCCGATGTCGGACACCGAAATCGGCGTGCTGTATAGCCGCGAAGTGGCGCGCGACGGTAGTTTGACGCCGGCGCGGCTGCTGATACGCCGCCTTGGCAGCGGTGGCTTGCTGGTGGTCGGCAGCGATTTGAGCGAACAGGAAGCGGTGCGCGCACTGGTCTGGCGCGCGCTGGTCTCCGGCGCGGCGCTGTCGCTGCTGCTGACGGTGATCGGCGCCTGGCTGTTCCGCGCCCAGATCGAGGGCCGCATCGGCCAGATCCGCCGCACCGCGCTGGAAATCGGCGCCGGCGACTTGAGCCGGCGCATCCCGGTATCGGATACGGTGTCGGAAAAAGATGAATTCAATTTGTTGAACCGCGATATCAACCGCATGCTGGACCGCATCGAGCAGTTGATGGAAGGCATACGCCACGTGTCGAACGCCATTGCCCACGACTTGCGCACGCCGCTGGGCCGGGTGCGCAGCAAGCTCGACGAAGCATTGCGGCATGACATGACGGTTCATGCGTGGGCCGGCACGGCGCAAAACGCCATCGACGATATCGATGACCTGATACGCCTGTTTGAACGGCTGCTGCAAATCGCCGAGGCGGAATCGGGCATGCGCGGCCATTTGTTCGAGGCGCTCGACTTGAACAGGATCGCGCTTGATATCGTGGAAATGTACGAAGCCAGCGCCGAGGAGCGCGATATCAGGCTGGGTACTGCGCTATTGCCGCAAGCGATGGCGTATGGCGACCGCAACTTGCTGGCCAGCGCGATTGCCAGCCTGATCGACAACGCCATCAAATACGCCGGGCCGGGCGCCAGCGTCGAAGTACGCACCAGCCGGGAAGCGGGGCAGGTGGCGATTGCCGTCTGCGATAACGGCCCCGGCATTCCCGGCGACGAATTCGACAAGGTCACCCAGCGCTTTTACCGCCTCGATAAAAGCCGCAGCTTGCCCGGTAATGGATTGGGCTTGTCGATTGTGCATGCGACGGCCAGCCTGCATGGCGGCCGGTTTGTATTGAGCGATGCGGCGCCCGGCTTGATCGCCAGTATCTTCCTGCCGCTGGACCATCAGTAAGGCAGTAATCCATAGCTGCATCAGCCAACATTACCATTTGGTAATGTCTAAGACATGTTGCCGAAAGGTCACTCCACCTATCATGCGCTGGCGCAGCGTGTGCTATCGACACTGCGCGCCTGACGGTGGCCACTCCCTGGCCGCCGCGATCGAGCGGGAGCACCATGGCCTTTTCATTCACCGGCGCCGCATTGCCGACGCCGGCCTTATTGTCCACATCATTGCCCACATTCTTGTCGGCGTTATTGTCGGCATCGTTGCTCAGCAGTTGCGCATCGGATAAACCAGCAAGCGTCGATTGGCGGCACGGCGCGAAGCATGGCGACATCGCCGGCTTTTATGACGCCGATACGCCGCGCGACAGCTTGCCCGCTTGCCTGGCCCAGTTGCCGGCCGAACAATTGGCGCAGCAGCGCTACGTCAAGATTCATTACCACCATGTGCGGCGCATGCTGGTCGAAGTGGCGCTATTGCCTGACGGCCAGCAAGTTGCCCTCGGCGACAAGGTCGAGCTGTGGCCCGAAGATTGCTCGCTCGGCAAATTGTCGCGCATCACACAGTTCCTGTCCCCATGAAAACCACCCCGATCAGCCGTGCGCTGGGCGCCTTGTCGCTGGCGGCCGCCGTCGCCGTCTCGCCCAATACCCGCAGCGCCGAATTGCACGCCATGAGCCTGGAACAAGCGATCAGCTACGCCCAGCAACATAATTCCGATCTGCGCGTGTCGGCGCTGGGCGTCGATAGCGCCAGCGCCGCCGTGGTCGCGGCCAATGCGCCGCCGAATCCGGTATTGAGCTTGCAAACCGCAAATATCAATCCGTATGCGGGTATCGGGGCCGGCGGCTTGCGCAGCAAGACCGTCGACAGTTCGGTGCGCATCGACCAATTGTTCGAGCGGGGCGGCAAGCGTGCTTTCCGCGTGGCCGCCGCCGAACATCTGGAACAGGCGTCGCGTGACGATTTGCACGATGCACGGCGTCAACTGCGCTTGCTGGTCAGCCAGGCGTATTACGATGTGATGGCCGGGCGCGCCCGGCTCGACGTGGCGCGGCAAAGCGCGGCGCTGTTCGACAGCAGCCTGGCGGCCGCCGTCAAACGCCAGAAAGCGGGCGACCTGGCGGTCGCCGATGTGGCGCGCGTGCAAGTCGATACCTTGCGCGCCCACAATGACGCGGCGCAAGCCGAATCCGATCTGTACACCTTGCGGATGAGCTTGTCGCTGCTGATCGGCCAGCGCCCCGCCATGCCGCTGGCCGATGCCGGGACCGACTGGCCGGCGGCCCCGCCGCCGAATCCGGCCGAGGCCGACAGCATGCTGGCCCGCCGTCCCGACGTATTGGCGGCGCAGTCGCGGCTGGATGCGGCGATCGCCTCGCGCAAGCTTGCGCTGGCCTCGCGCAGCGCCGACATCACGGTCGGTATCCAGGCTGAGCATTACCCGACCAGCATCAGCAATACCCAGGGCAGCGGCAATAGCTACGGCGTGGCGCTGCAAATCCCGCTGATGCTGCGTTACGGCTACCAAGGCGAAATCCGTGCCGCCGAAGTTGCGGTCGATGTCGCCGAGGAAAACCTGGAACGGGCCCGCAAGCAGGCGCGCAGCGATGTGCTGCTCGGCGCCGAACAGGCCCGCAGCGCGTATGAACGGGCGCGGCGCTATGACGACGGCTTGCTGGCCGCGGCGAAAAAATCGGCCGACGCCGCCGAATTTGCATTCCAGCATGGGGCGCTGGGCATCATGGACTTGCTCGATGTGCGCCGCACTTGGCGCAGCACCCAATTGGAAGCGGTGGCGGCGCACGCCGATTACGCAAAATCACTGGCTGCCTGGACGGCGGCCATCTCCGAAGGCAAACCATAATGATCGTGCAAGTGAACCTGAATAAATTGGCTGCCGTGCTGGTGGCCGCCGGCCTGATCGGCGCCGGCGTGCATTTTGTACACGTGTCGCCAGACAACAAGGCTGCGCTAGCCAAGGCCGCGGCCACCGTGCCGGCCGGGCAAGTGCGTTTTGCACCGGATGCGCCGCAATTGTCGTCGCTGAAAGTGGCGGCGCTGCACAGCGTGGCGCTGCCGGTGTCGGAACCGCTGAATGGCCGCATCGCCTACGATGAAAACCTGACCGCGCGGGTCAGCTCGCCCATCGCCGGCCGGGTGACCGCCATGCATGGCGAACCGGGCGATATCGTCAAGCGCGGTGCGCTGCTGGCGGTGATCGACGCCCCCGAGCTGGCCACCGCCGACGCCGACTGGCGCAAGGCGCAAGCCGATGAAACCTATAAGCGGCTGGCCTACCAGCGCGCGCAAACCCTGTTCGACGGCGAAGTATTGCCGCGCAAGGACCTGGAAGCGGCGCAGGCCGGCTTCCAGCAAGCGCAGGCGGAAACCCGGCGCGCGTCGCTGCGCATGAAAAACCTGAACGCCGGCGGCCAGGAACAGGGCCGTTTCGGCTTGCGCGCGCCGCTGGGCGGCACCATTGCCGACAAACAAATCAATCCGGGCCTGGAAGTGCGGCCGGACTTGCCGGCGCCGTTGTTTGTCATCAGCGACCTGGGCCATTTATGGGTGATGGTCGACGTGCCGGAGCGGTATGCCGGCGCGATCCGCGCCGGCCAGGCGGTCAGCGTCGAAACCGATGCGTATCCCGGCCGGCATTTCGACGCCACCGTGGAACGGGTCGGCTTGGCGCTCGATCCGGCCACGCGCCGGGTGCAGGTGCGCTGCGCGATCGCCAATCCGGACTTGACATTGAAACCGGAAATGTATGCCCGGGTGTCCTTCCTGGCCGGCGCCGGCAGCCCACAGGCGGTGGCGTTGCCGAATACCAGCCTGTTTGTCGAAGGTATTTACGATTATGTGTTTGTCGAATTACAGCCGGGACAGTTTGAAAAGCGCCGCGTCAGCGTCGGCCTGCGCGGCCGCGACACCAGTTTTATCACCGCCGGACTGCGCGGCGGTGAGCGCGTGGTCACCGAAGGCGCACTCCTGTTAAATGCCGAGGCCGCTTCCAATGCTCAGTAAACTGATCGATTTTGTGCTGGCCCAGCGCGTTTTCGTGCTGATCCTGACCTTTGCGCTGGCCGTGTTCGGTTATCGCGCCTTCAGTAATTTGCCGATCGAAGCGTTTCCCGACGTGCAAGACGTGCAGGTGCAGATCGTCACCCAATACCTGGGCCAGGCGCCGGAAGAGGTCGAACGTTCGGTGACGCTGCCGATCGAACGCGAAATGAGCGGCGTGCCGCATCAAACTCAGTTGCGTTCGGTGACCATCAGCGGCTTGTCGATCGTCACGCTGACCTTTGCCGATGGCACCGACGATTATTTTGCGCGTCAGCAAGTACTGGAAAAGCTGCAAAACGTCACCTTGCCGACCGGCATACAGCCGGGCCTGGCGCCGCTGAGTACGGCGGTCGGTGAAATCTACCGTTATATCGTCGAAGCGCCGCCCGGCATGGACGCCAATGAAGTGCGCGCGCTGCAAGACTGGGTGATACGGCCCGGCCTGCGCATGGTGCCGGGTGTGGCCGATGTCGTCAGTTTCGGCGGCACCGTCAAGCAATACCAGGTGCAAGCCGATCCGGATGCGTTAAAACGTTACGGCGTCACCATCGACCAGCTGAGCGGCGCGCTGACCAATAACAGCGCCAACGTCGGCGGCGGCCTGGTGCGGCGCGGCGACGAATCGCTGCTGGTGCGCGGCATCGGCATCTTTAACAGCCTGGACGATATCGGCCGTGTCATCGTTAGCGCCAGGAATGGCAAGACAGTGCTGGTGTCGGACCTGGCCCAGGTGACCATCGGCCACCGCCCGCGTTCCGGCGTGGTGGCGTTCAATAATGAAAACAGCGTGGTCGAAGGCATTGTGCAAATGAGCAAGGGCAGCAATGCCGCCAAGGTCGTGGCCGATATCAAGGTCGCCATCGACGGCATCAATGCGCGCCTGCCGGCCGGCGTCAAGCTGAAGACGATTTACGACCGTACCGACCTGATCAACCACACCGTGCGCACCGTCGGCGAAAACCTGCTGGTCGGCGCATTGCTGGTGATCGCCATCCTGATCATTTTCCTCGGCAACTGGCGCGCCGCGCTGATCGTCGCCACCGTGATTCCGCTGTCGCTGCTGTTCGCCTTCATCATGCTGGACGCGCGCGGCATCCCGGCCAACCTGATTTCGCTCGGCGCGGTCGACTTCGGCATCATCATCGACAGCGCCGTGGTGCTGGTCGAGGCGCTGATGGTGCGCCTGACCTTGCAACAGCATGCGGCAAACGACGGCGCTTGGCCCTATGCCGGCCGGCAGCGCACGCTGAAGGAAACCGTGCTGGAACTGGGCCATCCTATCCTGTTCGCGAAAGCCATCATCATCGTCGCCTTCATCCCGATCTATACCTTCCAGCGGGTCGAAGGAAAAATCTTTTCGCCGGTCGCGTTGACGCTCAGTTTTGCGATGCTGGGCGCCATCTTGCTGACGATGACGCTGGTGCCATCGCTGCTGGGCTGGGTCTTGAAGCGCCATCCCTTGCAGGAAAAACATAGCGCATGGATGGCCAAGCTCCAGCAGCGCTACCGCAACATGCTGCTGGCGGCGCAACGGCAGCGGTTTATCGTGCTGGGCGCATCCGGCGGCTTGCTGCTGTTGACGCTGGCCCTGGCGCCGCTGCTGGGCAGCGAATTCCTGCCGAAACTGGACGAGGGCAATATCTGGCTGACCGTCACCTTGCCGACCTCGAGCGCGCTGGAAAAGACGGAGCAGACCGAGCACCAGGTGCGCGCGATCCTGAAAAGTTATCCGGAAGTGGGCAATGTGATTTCGGCGGTCGGCCGTCCGGACGACGGCACCGACCCGAAAGGGCCGAACAATATGGAAATCCTGGCCGACCTGACGCCGCGCGGCGGCTGGCGTTTCGCCGACAAGGAAACGCTGATCGCCGACATTTCCGCCAAGATCCGCCGTCTGCCGGGCGTGCCGACCAATTTCTCGCAAGTAATTGAAGACAACGTTGAAGAAGCGCTGTCCGGCGTCAAGGGGGAGATCGCGGTCAAGATTTCCGGCCCCGAGCTGGATGTGCTGACCCGGAAAAGCGAGCAAATCGCCGCCATCCTGAGCGCCATTCCCGGCGCCGCCGACGTGGCCGCGATCAAGATCGGCGGCCAGAGCGAACTCGACATCGTGATCGACCGCGACCGCATCGCCCGCCTCGGCATCAACGTAGCCGACGTCAATACAGCGATCCAGACCGCGCTGGCCGGCACCGCCGTGAATACTTTTTATGAAGGCGACCGGCAATTCGACCTGACCGTGCGGCTGAAACGGGAGGCCCGTTCGGCCATAGCCGATGTCGCCAATTTACAAATTTCCTTGCCGGGCGGCGCAGGCACGATCGCCTTGTCGGAATTGGCGCATATTAACGTGCGGCAAGGTGCGGCGCGCATCAGCCGCGAAGCCGGCCTGCGCAATGCGTCGGTCAAGGCCAATTTGCTGGGCCGCGACCAGGGCAGTTTTGTCGCCGAGGCGCAGCAAAAAGTGGCGGCCCAGGTACATTTGCCGCCAGGTTACCAAATCACCTGGGGCGGTCAGTTCGAGAACCAGCAGCGCGCCGTCAAACGGCTGGAAGTGATCGTGCCGATTACCGTGCTGATGATTTTCTCGCTGCTGTTCTGGGCCTTCCGCTCGGTGCGCAAGGCGCTGCTGATCCTGTCCATCGTGCCATTCACGCTGATCGGCGGCATCGCCGGGCTGGCGGTGGCGGGCTTGCACTTTTCGGTGTCGGCGGCGGTCGGCTTCATTGCCGTGGCCGGTATTTCGGTGCAAAACGGCGTCATCATGGTCGAGCAAATCATCGACCTCGCCCGCGGCACCCCATCGCTGGCCGACAGAGCCGTGGCTGGCGCCGTGCTGCGCCTGCGGCCTATCCTGATGACCGCGCTGATGGCCGGACTGGGCTTGCTGCCGGCCGCCTTATCGCATGGCATCGGTTCGGAAACCCAGCGTCCCTTCGCGGTGGTGATCGTCGGCGGCATCGTATCGGCCACCTTCTTTACCTTGCTGCTGTTGCCGCTGGTATTTCCATTCTTTGCTGAGAAAAAAGAAAGTGTATAAGCCGGCGTGATGAATGATTGGATGATACGTATTTCCCGCAGCGTCGGGATGATTGGTTTTCCGCATGGGTAATGCCGTCCCTCAAGCAGCGCGGCTGACCCGCGCGCCCGAGCCGGTGCGCTTGCGTACCGTGCTGAACGCGGCCAGCGCCGGTTTTCCCTACCTGCGTGAATCGCTGAAACTGTTGCCGCGTTTTTGGCTGCACTATCGCTTGACGCAAGACTGGATCGGTTTCTGGAATTCGACGCCGGTGCTGACTTGCATCGCCCACGAATCGCCGGGCTTGCTGAAAAAAATCTACCGGCCGTATTTGAGCCGGCGCCTGGACCGACAGCAACGGCTGGCCTTGCTGCAATCGCATTACCGGCTGGTGTTGCGGCATGGCCTGGCCGGCCTGGTGCAGCGCGCCGCCGCGGCGCCGGTATTGCTGGCCAGCTTCGACGGCAAATCGGGCGCCACCTATCAAATCCGCCTGGTCGCGCTGGTGAATATGGAACGCGAAGGGGAAATGGTCTTGCAATTGTTCCAGCGGCATGAGGTGGTGTTTTCGATTGCCTTCACCTTGTCGTGCCAGTCCGGTGCCGCCGGCATCGCGGTCGGCTGCCTGCAGGGCGGACGGGGCGAGGAGCGCGTCGAACGGATCCGCCAGGCCACCCGCGACTTGTTCGGTTTGCGGCCCAAGGCGCTGATGGTGCGGCTGGTGCAGCATATCGGCCTGAATCTCGAATGCCGCGATATGGTGTTGGCAGGCAATGTCAATCGGGTGCTGGGGCGCCAGTTACGCAAGGGCCTGGTGCACGCGGACTACGATGCAACCTGGCTGGAAATGGGCGCCCGCCCCCGTGCCGACGGCGATTTCGACATGCCTTGCCGCTGGCCCGCCATCGATTATCAGGCGATTGCGTCGAACAAGCGTTCCGAAGCCCGCAAGCGCCAGGCGTTGCTGGGGCAGATAGCCGACTTGACCTGGGCCGGCCTGCAAGGCTGATAAGAACCCGGCGCCGCTGGTATCCGCAGCCGGCGCCGGACAGCTTGTCGCGCCTTAATTCAACAGAAATTCGGACGTCTCTTTGAAGAATCGCTGAGGGTCTTCCAGCCATGGGAAGTGCGCCTTGTTGGCATATAGACTCAAGCGCGAACCTGGAATAGCGGCCTGCGTCTGCTGCGCCATCTGGTAAGGGCATACCCAATCGACCGTGCCGTTGATGATCAAGGTCTTGGCCTTGATCTTGCCGAGTTCCTTGGCCTGGTTGCGCGGCGCAAGCTCGTTCGAATAATTTTCAGCGCTCATCGCATAGGCCGCAACGCGGGTGTCGCCGAAGGTCGACGCCAGTTGCGCGCCAAACCGGACCGGATCCGACACATACAGCGGCAGTATGGTTTCGATGTATTTCTGAAAACCTTGATCCGTTGATTCCGTTCCATCATCCGGCTTCCTCACTTCGCGTATCGCATCGCGATAGTGGGGATCGTCGGCCCACAAATCAAGGATACCCTTGAGGGCAGCGCGGCGCGCCGTGTCGCCCAGTACATTTGGCGCGACCAGCACAACCTTATCCAGATGTTCCGGATGACGCAGCGCGTATTCAATCGCAATCGTCCCGCCGTCGGAATGCCCCAGCAGATTGATGCTCTGCTGTCCCAGCAGCACGCGCAAGCGGTCGATGTCATCGGCCATCGCCGATTGCGACATGTGCGCACGGTCGACCGGACGGGTGGACTTGCCGTTACCGCGCATATCGATGTAGACCAGCGTCATGTTCTGTTCCAGCGGCGTCATGCTGTTCTGCATATAGTTTGAACCGGGACCCCAGCCGGGCGAGGCCATAAAGAGCAGCGGCCCTTGGCCCTTGACCACATAATGCAGGCTGACTTCGCCTACATCGACATCGTGCGGTCCCTGTGACAGATTGGAGGGTTGAGGGCTGGCATGCGCTGCAACAGTACTCATCATGAAACTGGCGGCAGCCAGCATGGTTATTACTCTCTTCATTGTTTTATCTCGAAGTGGTGTTGTAAATATTAAAACAGTTTGTCACCATAGGGTAACTTTGCATGGCCTTGCCGGGACAGATTGCCGACCTGGCCTGCACCGGCTTGCAAGGCTGATACACATCCGGCGCCGCTGGTATTCGCCGCGGACAGCTTGGTGTGCCTTAATTCAACAGAAATTCAGACGTTTCTTTGAAGAATCGCTGAGGGTCTTCCAGCCATGGAAAGTGCGCCTTGTTGGCATATAGACTCAAGCGCGAACCTGGAATAGCGGCCTGCGTCTGCTGCGCCATCTGGTAAGGGCATACCCAATCGACCGTGCCGTTGATGATCAAGGTCTTGGCCTTGATCTTGCCGAGTTCCTTGGCCTGGTTGCGCGGCGCAAGCTTGTTCGAATAATTTTCAGCGTACCGCGCATAGGCCGCAACGCGGGTGTCGCCAAAGGTCGACGCCAGTTGCGGGGCAAACCGGACCGGATCCGACATATACAGCGGCAGTATGGTTTCGATGTATTTCTGAAAACCCTGATCCGTCAATTCCTTGCCGTCATCGGGCTTCCTCTTTTCGCGTATCGCGTCGCGATAGTGGGGATCGTCGGTCCACAAATCGAGGATCGCCTTGGTGGCCGCGCCGTGTACGGTATCGCCCAATACATAGGGGGCGACCAGCACAACCTTATCCAGATGTTCCGGATGACGCAGCGCGTATTCAATCGCAATCGTCCCGCCGTCGGAATGCCCCAGCAGATTGATGCTCTGCTGTCCCAGCAGCACGCGCAAGCGGTCGATGTCATCGGCCATCGCCGATTGCGACATGCGCGCACGGTCGACCGGACGGGTGGACTTGCCGTTGCCGCGCATATCGATGTAGATCAGCGTCATGTTCTGTTCCAGCGGCGTCATGCTGTTCTGCATATAGTTTGAACCCGCACCCCAGCCGGGAGAGGCCATAAAGAGCAGCGGCCCTTGGCCCTTGACCACATAATGCAGGCTGACTTCGCCTACATCGACATCGTGCGGTCCCTGTGACAGATTGGAGGGTTGAGGGCTGGCATGCGCCGCAACAGTGCTCATTGCAAGACTGGCAGCGGCCAGAATAGTTATTATTTTATTCATTATTTCAACTCGAAGTAGTATTAAAAAAACATTGAGGCACTTATTACTATAATGTTTGCGGGTGGCGCCAGCCACTTTTTTTAAGCGATCCGAAGATATCGGGGCGTGCGCTGTCGCTTTTTTAGCATATACGCGCGCGATCGTGTTCTGGATGCGCATGGCACTATATGAATAGGGCAACCTCGGGACAATCGAAAAAGGCGTGTTATGGTTATCCCCCGCAGACATGAAAAGTAAAGGGAAGCAGCAGCGATATGAGCCATAAAACCATGTTGATCACCGGCGCCGGCCGCGGCATCGGCGCCGCTACCGCCGCGCTGGCGGCCCGCCAGGGGTATGCGGTATGCGTCAATTACCTGGCCAACCGCGCCGCCGCCGAACTGGTCGTCACACAAATAACGGCGGCTGGCGGCACGGCGTTGGCATTACAGGCCGACATCGCCAGCGAAGCCGCGGTGCTCGCCATGTTCGAGACCATCGACCGGCGTTTCGGCCGCCTTGATGCGCTGGTCAACAATGCCGCCATCCTGGCGCGCCAGATGCGCGTCGACCAGATGGACGCGGAACGCCTGAACCGTATTTTCGCCACCAATATCACCGGCAGCTTTTTATGCGCGCGCGAAGCGGTGCGCCGCATGTCGACCCGGCATGGCGGCGCCATCGTCAACCTGTCGTCGCGTGCGGCGGTGCTCGGTTCTCCGGGCGAATATGTCGATTACGCGGCGTCCAAAGCGGCGCTCGATGCGCTGACCATCGGCCTGTCCAAGGAAGTGGCCGGCGAGGGCATCCGCGTCAACGGCGTGCGGCCGGGCCTGATTTATACGGAGATGCACGCCAGCGGCGGCGAAGCGGAACGCGTCGAGCGTCTGAAAAACGTCGTGCCGATGCGGCGCGGCGGCCAGCCGGAGGAAGTTGCGCAAGCCGTGATGTGGCTGTTGTCCGAGCAAGCGAGCTATACCACCGGCAGCTTTATCGAGGTGTCCGGCGGGCGCTGAAACTGTTCACGCCTGATCAATTCGGGCGGCCTTGATATAGATTTTTTTCCAGATGTTTCCTGAATGCCGCATATTCAGGCAGCGACAGACTCCGGTCGCTTTTGCTGGTACCGCCAAATTCTGCCTGGCCGGGTATCTGACCAGGGATTCGCCATGTATCGCAAACTTGTTTTGACCTTGGCGCATGATGACTTTGACGGTATCGGTATTGATACCGCCGCCGCTAATCTTTAGACAAATAATTTTCAAAAATTTCCTTTATTTCATCCTTGGAAATTTTATTTGACTTCAATATGCTTGTTAAGTCATCCTTGCTTAGAGGGTAACTTTGCAGTAATTTTTGCAACGAGGGTTTATCAAGAGGAGAAGCCTCTAGTGGGCTAATGAGCGTCGGATCATCGAGATCTTTCAGATTTAATGGCATACGATCTATGTTAATGTAAACCTTGTAACGTGTAAATCCTTCAGGAAAAGCCTTGTCAAAATACAGCACCGTTCCTTTTGGCAATAGGCTGATGCCATTTTGATCTGCATCACTTGTCAACAAAAGAGGGAATTTTAACTGATGAATTTTAGTGATTTTTTTGCAATCCAATATAAAATAAAGAGAGAGGCAGAGAGAAGTTGATGCCAGTGCTCCCAATAAAAAAGCCATAAAATTCTTCCAATTCTCTTCTTTCATAATAAAATTTTTCATTTTTGATATGAAGTGCGGTATGTCCACAATGAAGCTCTTCTCCTGAATCATCTTTGTATGGGTCTCTACAAGGATATGCATTTATGCTGTTGATTTTAACTTATCATCTATAAGTGATTGTTTCTTTTAAAAAGTATTTATTGCAAGAAATTTAGCGCTAGCCATTTAAACTTCCTTGTGACTTCTTCGTAAGAGGTGCCGTTTTCGCCAAAAAATATTGTTATCTTTTGAGCGGTAGTTTGCTGTGGTCTAATTTTTCCGGACACCTCATCTTTCGCAAGTCGATTATTCGAGGTGCGTATCAGTATTGCTTGACATAGACTTTTTTTCCAGACCGTTTGCAGATGCTTCTTGAATGCCGCATATTCAGGCAGTGTCAGGCAGTGACAAACTCCGGTCGCTTTTGCTGGTACCGCCAAACTCCTCCTGGCTGGGTATCTTGACCAGTGATTCGCCACGTATCGTAAACTTGTCTGTCCCTTGGCATCAGTGTCGATGCCGCCGCCGCAAAACATCTTGTACGGTACGGTAACTTCCACCACGCTATAGCCGTTCAAGTCGGTGAATGTGACCGCATCGCCAAAGAACGATGCGCTCAAATCGAGTCCGGGGCAATCGATAAAGTCGTTGATGGCCCATTCCTGGCGCGATTGACCATGCTGTAATACACCGCATAGAGCTCGGTGCGTTCGTCATGATTGGGATTTCTTTGCTCTTGCGATGGTCGTTTTAATGACGATAGCAGTAAAGGATGACGGCCTTTCTGGTCGTCCAGATCCCATGAATTTTCTAGCTTGCCTTTATAAGGCAGCTGTTGTTATTCAGCATAAGTGGTATCGGCAACTTTGCTCTTGATGTCAGCGGTGCCAGTGAGACAATATGGGATAACAATAATAATTTGAACAGCGTCAGTTTTTTCATCGCTTCCCAATAAACTTGCCAATGGAATTTAGAACGTCTAACAAAAAAATCAAGGCAATGTAATGCTGCCATGGATTTTTTGGCAGGTGCCCTTAGTCACTTTTTTCAACGATACGAATGGTCGATGACCCCTGATATTCACTCAGTTCCGTAGCCCCTTCAATCTGCAGTCTGGTCTTGATAATGACTTCTGCCGTGATGTCGACTTTCTTGATCTTGAAGGATTCGAGCTGCTCCTTGTGTAGTGCGGTTTCCATGGAGATGGTCGCGCCTGGCGGAATTTGGGTGAATTTCGTTTTCAGCAGGGGATTGGCCAATCCCCTGCGGCCATAGGTATTTTTGCCGGTGTCGGTGTCGATGAATTTGATGATCGGCCCCGATTTTCGTAAAAATTCCAATGGAAAACCAACACTTTTCGTGCTGTCGTTTTTAATTAAAATGTTGACTAAAATATCTTTCCCATCATAGATGCAGCCGGTGTGATGGACGCACTGTAAATCGATCGAAATAGGTGGCGTATCGTTCATGATATTTTCTGCGTGAGATGGTAGAAGGTGAAACACGGCTATGATGAGTCCTAGACGATATCGCATTTTATTTTCCGGCCAATTTTTTTGGTCAATAATTCCTGCACTTCGATTGCAATATTCCAGCCATGCCGCTTGATGATTCGTGCACCTTCCGCATTGGACATGATGGTTGCCGTCGGGTCGTCAGGAAATTTACCGTCAACCGGGCAATCGATTGCCTCGTCCAGCGAGCCGTCAGGTTTGAAATATTTGACCGTTTCGTCATTTTCGGTATAAGAATACTCGTCCGGCAAGCCGACACAATGCGCGAATTCGTGCGCGAAAGTCGTTAATGCAGTCGAAGTCGAAACATTCATTACATTGCCGGTGACATCTTCGCGATCGTAGCGCTTGTGCACCTGCATCGTGTAGTGTTGGCCGGAATCGACCCACATTACCTTGTATACAATCGGCAAGACCCTTTTGCCACACTGCGTATCGTCGATTTCAAGTTTGAATTTATTGTTCCAATTGCCTTCGATACCACTAACGGCCCGTGGTTTCACATAGTCAAGCGCGGCTGCGCGTTGTTTTGCCCGCAGGGCCGCAGCCGGCGTCCCCTTGTCCGAAGCTTCGAGCGCCTCGCCCGCGGCATCGAGTACGGCGATAATCTTGAAGCGCACCTCGACCACGATAGCCTGGTTCGACTTGACCGGCGCATAGATCTTATACCAGACCGTATCCTCATACTCGTGTGGCGAACCATCCTTTTGATATGCTTGCGCATAGTGGCCGGTCGAAGGAACAATAATTTCCTTCTCATAGTCTGCCACCCAGCAGGCAGGGAGCTTGACCAGCACTTCCTTGCGGCCCTTGATCTCGCGAGGAGTGGTGCTTGAGTTGCCAGCCTGCTTGAATTTCGGACCAGCGGGAGGCGGCGCCTTAGACGACGGTTCGATCGGCGCAGTGGAGGCAGCGGGCATGCTTAATAGTTCGATTACCAAAGCCTCGGCTGTCGCTGCCGCGATCACATGGGTCAATCCTTTTTCGTCGGTCATGCCTTCTTCATAACTGCCATCTTCGCGCTTGACGCGGTAAGGCTGGCGTGGCATCGGTTCGCTGGTATCTCGGTCTTTCAGTACAAAAGCCTCATCAAACAATTTCAGGCGGGTGTCCGGCAAGGGGATCGTGGCCGGAACGGCGCTGGCGCCGCCATCGAACACATGCTGCGCTCCCTTGACCGTGAAATTGCCCGGACAGGCGAAGGTAATATTGCCGCCTTCCAGCGTCATCGACGACTGTCCAGCCTGCAGCGTGATCTTTTGATTGGCCTTGATCTCGATGACGTCGTTGACCGATATCACGGTGATGGCCTGGTCGGCCAGGATTTCCAGCTGGTCGGTATGGGCCTGCAGCGATAGCGGCCCATTGCCGGCGATGGCCTGGATCCCGCCGGCATGCGTGAACAGGCCGGTGGCCTGGGCCGATACCGACGCCAGCGTCTGCGCCGCGCTCCAGTGCA
>NZ_HG322949.1:2802895-2834418 GCF_000723165.1 Janthinobacterium agaricidamnosum NBRC 102515 = DSM 9628 | reverse complement strand
TTCCTGTTGCGATCCGGGCGGGCGTTTTGAGCATCGTTTGCGGCAAGTTATTATGCGCTTCGTGTCGTACCCATAACACCGTAAAACTGTCGGCACCGTCGGCATGCGACGCGTGCTGGCCAAGTCGGAAGGCGTGGCCGGCCGCCAGGCGGCGCACCGAACCGGCGCCGTCGAAGGTTTTATTGTTCAGCTCCAACGCTTGCAGCATCAGCTCGCAGTGCGGATCCGCCGCGCCGTAATCGGCATGGTGGCGCTCGCCGCTGCCGTCATACAGCTCCAGCGCCGGCAATTCGCCGGCGTCCAGGCTGGTCGCATGCCCGGCGCCGGGTGCGAACAATTCTTGCGGATCCCAACTGCTGATGCTGACCGCGTTCGGCTGCAGTTGTCGGCGCGCCGCGAACTGGTCGATGGCGTCGTCGCTGTCGGTGGCGCGCACGCCATGAAAACGCAGCGTGGCGCCGCCCGGCGTTTCTGGCGCCACGGCCTTGCTGTCGAAGAAGATGATGCGATGTCTGGCATGGCCGAGCGCGGATGCCTGGCCATCCTGTTCATGCTCGAAACGCCAGCTCAAGCCTTCGGCGGCCAGCACCCGCATCAGAAATTCCAGGTCGCTTTCGCGGTACTGGGCCCAGACCGGACGCGCCGTCAATTCCTGGCTGATATCAAAATCGAAGCGTACCTGCGGGTAATCGGCCAGTAATTCAGTGAGGATATCGCGCGCGGTCTTGTCCTGGAAAATATAGTTGTCGCGCCGCAAGCCCAGCAGCGATAGCGCCGGTTCCAGCCGCAAGCGGTAACGCGCCAGACCGCCGTCGGCGCCGCTCCAGGCGGCAGCGGTGCACAAGCCGTGCCACGAGCGATAGCTGCCGTCCGCTTGCAATAATTTGACAGTGATTTCCTCGCCGATGAACTTACCCAATTGCAAATTGGTCGAGGTACTCAGCGCATCGATGTCGAAATGGAATAACTGGTTTACCGCTTCGCGGCCGCTGAACCATTCGGCGGCCAGCGATTGCGGCAAGTCCGGGTCCTGGGCGGACGCCAGCGTGATCAGGCGCGCGTGCTGGCTCAGGCCGGTGCCAAACAGGGCGTCAAGGCTGGCGGCTATCGTCATATCGGATTTCCCACCTGCGCTGGCAGGTTTGCATGGTCGGCGACGCCAGGGGCTTGTTGTTGGACAAGGGCGTCAGCAAGCAGCGCCGCATCCGCTGTCGGCATGCGTTATGGCGCTGTTTTCAGGAAGCGATTCTGGATTTTTTATGGCAAGACTGCAAAACTATTGCCGCTAGTCTTGAGGAAAGGCAAACAGGGATGTCCAGCATGCGTTGATCGTCCGGCCATTGACCACAGGCCGTGACAGATCGAGCGCGCTTTATGCTGGGAACTTAGGGCAGCGTAATCGTCAAGTTGGCCGCGCGCGGCGCCAGTTTGACCACGTCGTTGTAGGCGTGCATCCTGGCCTCGGTGTTTTTCACCAGCATGCCGCGCAAGCCGATGTAACCGAGCGCGGTGATCAGCGCGAATACCGAGCACAGCACCCACAGCGGCACGTCATTGCGCAATTTGTTGATGATCTGGTCCGGGCGTTCGGCGTGTGGCGCGAAGCCGGCGCTTTTACCTTTCATGTGCGCAATTTCATCACCGAGGCGGGCGGTCAGGTAATTCAATTTTTCCTGGCCTTCCAGGATGTAGCGGCCCTGGAAACCCAGCAGCAAACACATGTGGAACACTTCCAGCGCTTGCAGGTGGACGCTGCCGCGCGCGCGCAAGCTTTCCAGGCGGATAAAAAAATTCTCGCCAGCCAATTGGTCGCCGAACAGCACCAGTTGCAGCGGCCGGCGTTCCCACGCTTCGCGGATGCTGAACGGCGAGCGCAGGATGATTTCATCGACCGCCGCGCAAAATGCATATTTGGCGGCGTCGATGTCGTCGGCCGAGGCGCCTTGTTTCTTCGCGCCACGGCCGAAGTCGTCGAGAAATTGCGTCATCTTGCTGATGAAATCGTTGTTGTCCAGCGGTCCGTTGCCATTCTTCAGCATGAAGAGGGCGTAAAAACCGTCGTACATCAAGTCCATCAAGCTGTGCGCGGTGCTGGCCGTCAAGTTGGCCGCATAGGCGGCATTGCCGCCGGAGATGAGGGAAGGAGCATTGGTATTCATGAGGTTTTTCAAGAGGTTACGGCAACAAGTTCAAGTTTTAAATCACGCATGCCCGAGGGCACGTAGATCGAGATCGACTGGGCTTGCAACATGCGTTCATACATCTGGCCCTTCGCTTCGATGGTGAAGTAATAGGTATCGGGCCGCACCGGCACCGCCGCCGGCACTTGCGGCGAATGTTGCAGGCGCACGCCGGGCATCGCCGACAGCACGAATTTTTCGACATCGTCCGGCGCGCCGACCTTGAAGCGCAGCGGCACCACCTCGACCAGTTCCAGTGCCGGCAAATCGGCCGACACGGCCAGGTAAAAACTGGTCTTGTCGTCGATCTTGCCGGAATCGAGCATGCCGTGATGGTAGGAAGGTTTAACCTCTGTCAATGCGATGGAGAAATATTTAGACGAAATTACGGTATCGAGCAGTTCCCGGATGATGCCGTGCACTTTGGCGAACGACGGTCCCGGATCGGCGTGCTGGTAAGGCGGCAAGTCGGTCAGCGAGTGGGTTTTCGAGAACGTCATCAAGGCGCCGGCCAGGCCCAGCAACTGCTCGTACAAGCGTTCCGGGTGCAGCGCCGGATGATGGAAATAGTGGCTCAGCGATGCAAATGCCGAGCTTGCCGTGTGCAGCAGCCAGAACGACGACATGTCGCCGGAACGGAATTCGATCACATTCTTGCTCGGTTCGCGATGGTGGCCATACAGCGCATTGACCTTGGCTTGCAGCGCATCGATCAGGCGCCGTAATTGCAAGAACAGCAGCGGGGCGCTGCGGATCGACAGGCTGGGCGGTACGAACGCCGGGTCCGCTTCAAAGCCGCCGGTCGACAAACGGCGCAGGCGCAGCAACGGAAAGTTCACATAGGAATCACGCGGCTCCGCTTCCGCCACCAGGCGCAGCGACTTTTTCAGGTAAGTCAGTTCGGCCAGCGCGGCCTGGGTGTACAGGTCCGGCGTTTCCAGGTTGGCCGGCGCGAAACGCGCGGCGTTGCTGGGCTGGCCGGCCGGCGCGAAGTTGCCGCCGAAGTGTTTGAACGAGGGCAGGGCAGCGTAGAACGTCACGCTTTGCTGGGATTGCAGCAGGTTGCTCAAATCCACGGCTTCCGGCAAGTCATCGTTGCCGGGCGCATTGTAGATTTCGCCGTCCTGGAAGATCAGCGCCAGTTCCTGTACCCGCAAAGTATTGTTGGCCAGGGCGTCGCGGTCGATCTGCACGTGGCTCACGCCCCATGAATAAGGATGCAGCGCCTTGACGCTTTCATGCAGGCGATGCTCGTGGTACTGGTCCTGCTGCTGGAAATGCTGGGGGCGCAAGAACAACCCTTCACCCCATAAGACTTTGCTTGAAATGCTCATCGATGACCTTTTGTCCGATTAATGTGCGCGTACTCGATAGTGGGATAGCAAAGAATGGACCGCAAACCACGGCTGCGGATTTTCAAAATAAGAATTCTTCCTTGCAACTGCAAGAACAATAACATTTTCTGGAACATCAGGGCGTACGTCTCAAAAATATCATTGTTGTCCTGAAAAGTATTGCCTTATAGGAATTTTTGCGCCCCCGATTCGATAGCGTTCTATTGAACGCAGTCAATATTAAATCTATGCTAATCTGCGCAGCATACGAATTTGGCAACACTATTTTGCAACTAAATTAGGCAGATAATTTGGTTGATTTACTAACTATTCGACATCGTTGAGGAACTCATGAACCCAAGCTCCAGCATCAAATTCCGGCAGTCGCTGTGCGTCGCCGCCTGCGTCCTGCTACTCAGCGCCTGCGCCACCACCGAGCCGGTCAAGGTGGTCGCGCCGCCGACAGTTGCCGAGATGATGGCCAAGGCCGGCGCCGCGTCGAACGCCGGCCAAAAGGAAGCGGCGATCGAATTGTGGAAGCAGACCGCCACCGCTTTCCCGGCGGACAAGGAGCCATGGCTGCGTATCGCGCAAACCCGTTATGACGCAGGTCAATATGGCGACGCCATCATCAACGCCCAGGAAGTACTGCTGCGCGATCCGGCCGACCGCGTCGCCAACAGCATCGTGGCGATCAGCGGCTTGCGCCTGTCGACCCGCGCGCTGTCCGACCTGAGCCGCCAAAACAACCTGTCCGGCTCGCTACGCACCGAATCGCAAGACCTGGCCAAGCTGCTGCGCGAAAGCCTGGGCGAAACCGTGCTGGTGCCGCCGAAGGCCGCGCCGGCGCCGGCAGCCCGCAACCGCGGCCGCGCAGCGCCGAAACCGGCGGCCAGCAACGACGATTCCAGCGCCAATCCATTCGACGGCCTGAAGTAAACCGCAAGTAGCAACGTCTGATTATTTTTACATTGGGGATGTCATGTCAAAAAAAGAAAGTGTCCAGAAACGCCTGCAAAAGGTCCGGCCGCCACGGGTCCAGATGACCTATGACGTTGAAATCGGCGATGCCATCGAAAACAAGGAATTGCCGTTCGTGATGGGCGTGGTCGGCGATTTCAGCGGCAATTCGGAAATCGAACAAAAGCGCTTGAAGGAGCGCAGCTTCGTCGGCATCGACCGCGACAATTTCGATGAAGTCATGAAAGGCCTGGAGCCGCGCGCCAATTTCAGCGTGTCCAACGAGCTCGACGGCGAGGGCGGCAAGTTCGGGGTCGACTTGAAATTCCGCTCGATCGACGATTTCCGGCCGGAAGCCGTGGTCAGCCAGGTCGAACCGCTGCGCAAATTGCTGGAAGCGCGCACCAAGCTGGCCGACTTGCGCAACAAGCTGGCCGGCAACGACAAACTGGAAGACATCTTGAACGATGTCTTGAACAGCACCGAAAAACTGGCGCAGTTGGGCCAACAATCCGCCGCCAAGAAAGAAGACTGATATGTCCGTCCAAATGACCCCCACCGCAGCCGGCGGCGCGACCACCGAAATGGCGTTGCTGGACCAGATCGTCGAACAAAGCAAGGTCGCCAAGTCGAGCACCGAACACGCGCGCGCCAAAGACATCATCAGCGAGCTGGTCAGCCAGGTGATGGAGGGCACGGTAGTCGTGTCCAACAACCTGGGCGCCACCATCGACGCCCGGGTCGCCGAGCTGGACCGCCTGATTTCCGCGCAATTGAGCGCCATCATGCATGCGCCTGAATTCCAGAAGCTCGAAAGCAGCTGGACCGGCTTGCATTACCTGGTCAAAAACACCTCGACCGGCCAAAACCTGAAAATCAAGATGATGAACGCCACCAAGCGCGAACTGGTCAAGGATTTCCAGAGCGCGCTGGAATTCGACCAGTCGACCATGTTCAAGAAGGTCTACGAAGAAGAGTTCGGCACCTTCGGCGGCGCCCCGTTCGGCGCCTTGCTGGGCGATTTCGAAATTTCGCGCCAGCCGGAAGACATGTATTTCATCGAGCAAATGTCGCATATCGCGGCCGCCTCGCACGCGCCATTCATTTCGTCGGCGGCGCCGGAACTGTTTGGCCTGGAAACGTATAGCGACCTCGGCAAGCCGCGCGACTTGACCAAGATCTTCGATACCGTCGAGTACATCAAGTGGAAATCGTTCCGCGAATCGGAAGATTCGCGTTATGTCGGCCTGACCTTGCCGCGTTTCCTGGGCCGCTTGCCATTCAACCCGGCCGATGGCGCGACCACCGAAGGCTTTAATTTCGTCGAAGACGTCGATGGCACCGATCACCACAAATACCTGTGGTGCAACGCGGCGTACGCGTTCGGCACCAAGCTGACCAGCGCGTTCGAGGATTTCGGCTGGTGCGCGGCGATCCGCGGCGTCGAAGGCGGCGGTCTGGTCGAAGGCTTGCCGACCCACACCTTCAAGACCGATGAAGGCGAAGTCGCGCTGAAATGCCCGACCGAGATCGCGATCACCGACCGGCGCGAAAAAGAACTTAGCGACCTGGGCTTCATTTCGCTGGTGCATTGCAAAAACACCGATTACGCGGCGTTTTTCGGCGCCCAGTCGACCCAGAAAGCCAAAAAATACAATACCGATTCGGCCAACGCCAACGCGGTCTTGTCGGCCCAGTTGCAATACATCTTCGCCGTGTCGCGCATCGCCCACTACATGAAAGCGATGATGCGCGACAAGATCGGCAGCTTTGCCGCCGCATCGAACGTGGAAGACTTCCTGAACCGTTGGCTGACCCAGTATGTCTTGCTGGACGATAACGCCAGCCAGGAGCAGAAAGCCCAATTCCCGTTGCGCGAAGCGTCGGTGCAGGTATCGGAAGTGCCGGGCCGCCCAGGCGTTTATCGCGCCGTGTCGTTCTTGCGTCCGCACTTCCAGCTGGATGAACTGTCCGTGTCGCTGCGCCTGGTCGCGGAATTGCCGCAGTCGACCAAATCCTAAGTTTTTACCTGCATTACCCGCTGTAACTTGTTGATTTTTTGGTTTTTATTTTACTTGAGAGGAATATAATGGCAATCGACGTCTACTTGCAAATTGATGGCATCAAAGGTGAATCCACCGACACCGGCCACAAAGATTGGATCGAATGCAAGTCGGTCCAGTGGGAAGTGTTGCAACCCAAATCGGCCACCGCGTCGACCGGCGGCGGTCATACCGCCGAGCGCACCGAGCACAAGGATATTGTGATCGCCAAGCTGGCCGACCTGGCCACGCCTTTGCTGTTGCAAAACTGCTCCTCGGGCAAAACCATTCCTAAAGCCAAGATCGAATTCTTGCGCGCGGATGGCCAGGGCGAGCGCATCAAGTATTTCGAAATCGAAATCGAAAACGTCCTGATCAGCAGCGTATCGCCCAGGGTCGTCGCCGGCGACATCCTGACCGAAGACCTGGCGCTGAAATATTCCAAAGTGAAATGGAAATATACCCAGCAAAAAGTGGGCGGCGGTTCGGGCGGCAATACTTCCGGCGGCTGGGATCTGTCGGCGAACAAAACAGCGTAATAGTTTGACCTGCTGAGCTAATCCGCGGCGTGTTTGCGTTGCGGAATTTTTTTGCCGGTTCCATCCGACTTTCGGGCTGAAACCGGCAAAAGCCGGTAGTTAAGTAAATAAGGTACACCATGAAAGGCTTTACGCCGGGACTGTTCGATCGACTGATGGATACCCACATCCAGGGTTCGTCCACCGTGACCAGCAGCGGCATCGTCACGCGCATGTCGATCGAAGACATGAAGGACACCGTGGCGCGCGACCTGGAAGCGCTGCTCAATACGCGCACCGTGATCCCCGAAGAAATACTCAAGAAATACCCCGAATGCGGCAAGTCGATCATCACCTACGGCTTGAACGACTTTGCCGGCCTGAGCCTGTCGAGCTCGGATGACCGCGCCTACATTTGCCAGTGCCTGGAAAAAGCCATCGCCCGCCATGAACCGCGGCTGCGCAATGTGCAAGCGTCGCTGGAAGTGCAGGAAGGGTCGATCAACCGCCTCAATTTTGCCATTACCGCCTTGCTGGTGTTGAACTCAGCACAGGAACCCGTCAATTTCGACGCCATCTTGCAGCCATCGAGCTTGCATTACACCATCAGCAAGGCGCGCCGTACCGCGTCGTCGGGAGCCTGACCTTGGAAGAATTGTTACCGTATTACGAACGCGAGCTGGGATTCTTGCGCCGCTATTCGCGCGAATTCTCGGAACGCTATCCAAAAATCGCCGGGCGGCTGCTGATCGGCGGCGAAGTGTGCGAAGATCCGCATATCGAACGCATGATACAGTCGTTCGCGCTGCTCAATTCGCGCATTTCGAAGCGCCTCGACGACGATTATCCCGAATTCACCGAGGCGCTGTTCGACGTGCTGTATCCGCATTATTTGCGGCCGTTTCCATCGTGCTCGATCGCGCGCATGGATTACAGCACCGCCGCCGCCCAATTGACGGCGGCCACCGAAGTGCCGCGCGGTACCGAACTGACCACCCGTCCGGTCAAGGGCGTGGCCTGCACCTTCCGCACCGCCTATCCGGTGACGGTGGCGCCGGTCGAGCTCAGCGCGGCCTGGTTCGCCGCGATCATGGAGGCGCCGGAAGCGGTGCTGCTGCCGCCGAACGTCACGTCCAGCCTGTCGATCACGATCAACAGCTGCGCCGAACAGATAGGACTCGGCCAGCTGGGCCTGGCCTCGCTGCGGGTATTCATCGACGGCGAGCCGTCGTTTTGCGCGGCGCTGCGCGATGCGCTGTTCATGCGCACCGTCAAGGCTTATGTCGAACCGGAGCACAATGGCCGCTGGCTGCCGCTGCAAAAAAGCCCGGTCGGCGCCGCCGGTTTTGGCGAAGACGAAGCGCTGATCCCGTTTTCGGCCCGTTCGCATCCGGCGTACCGGCTGCTGACCGAATATTTCTGCTTTCCTGAAAAATTCAATTTCTTCGATATCGACCTGAGCGCCGTGCTGGCCGTGCTGCCGGACGATTGCCAGAGCTTTACCTTGCACCTGGCGCTGAGCGGCATGCGCACCGATTCGAATGCGGCGCGCATGCTGGGTACCTTGTCGACCAATAATGTGCTGCTCGGCTGCACGCCGGTGGTCAACCTGTTCCAGCAGCGCGGCGACCCGATCCGCCTGACCCATACCTCGGCCAGCTACCCGGTACTGGCCGATGCGCGGCGCGCTTTCGCCTTTGAAGTGCAGGCGATCGACTCGGTAAAACTGGTGCGCCAGACGCCGCAGGGCGAATCGGTGGTCGAATTCCGGCCGTTTTATTCGCTGCGCCACGGCGAAACGCCGGAAAAGCATGGCCATTACTGGGTCATGCGGCGCGATGAAGTGATGGCCCGGAAAAGTCCCGGTTACGAAACCGAGATTTCCATCGTCGATATCGATTTCGACCCGGCGGCGATTGAAACCGATACGCTGAGCCTGGAACTGACGTGCACCAACCGCGATTTGCCGGTCTCGCTGACGTACGGCTTGCGCGGCGGCGACCTGTTCCTGGAAGGCGGTTCCAGCGTGCGCGCCATCAGTTTCTTGCGCAAGCCGACCGCCTCGCACCGCTTCGAACGGGGCCGCGGCGCGCACTGGCGGCTGATTTCGCACCTGTCGCTGAACCATCTGTCGCTGGCCGGCGGCGGCCTGGTAGCGTTCCAGGAAATGCTGGCCCTGTACGACTTGCCCCGTTCGGCCACGTCGCAGCGGCAAATCGGCGGCATCAGCGCGATCAGCCACAAGGCGGCCAACGCCTGGCTGCCGGGCAACCCGTTCGCCTGCCTGGTGCGCGGCGTCGAAGTGCGCCTGACCATCGATGAAGAAGCGTTTGTCGGCAGCGGCATCCACGCCTTCGCCCATATCGTCGAACGTTTTCTCGGCCTGTACGTTCACGCCAACAGCTTTACGCAACTGGTCATCGTATCTAAAAAAACCGGAGAGGAGCTGTTGCGATGTTCACCACGAAGCGGCGATTTGAACCTAGTGTAATCGAGCGCCTGTTCGAGCAGCCGTACCGCTTCCAGTATTTCCAGGCGGTGCGCATGCTCGAACTGTGGCTCAAGCGCCATGGCGTCGCGCATGACGGCGCGGTCGCCAATTATCTGCGCTTCCAGAATTCGGTGTCGCTCAATTTTCCGGCCAGCCAGCTGGAAAGCCTGCAGCCGGAACCGCAGGACTTGCCGCGCGACGCGCGCGCCTTGTCCGACGCCTTGCAGCGCGGCGCCTTGAAATACGTGCGCATGACGCCGGCCTTCATGGGGTTTCTCGGCACGGCCGGCAGCTTGCCGGCGCATTACACCGAACGCATCGCCACCCATCAGCTGTATGAAAAAGACGACGGCCCGCGCGCCTTCCTCGATACGTTTTCGAATCGGGCGCTGGCCCTGTTTTATGAGGCGTGGCGCAAATACCGGCTGGAGCTGAAATACCAGATCGAAGGCAAGGACAAATTCCTGCCGCTGCTGCTGTCGCTGGCCGGCCTCGGCCATGAATCGCTGAAACACCGGCTGTCCGACGGCGGCGACGGCGTGCTCGATGAGTCGGTCGGCTATTTCGCCACCGCCATGTCGCACCGGCCGGTCTCGGCCGTATCGATGGCCCAGGTGCTCAGCGAATATTTCGGCCAGGCCGTCAAGGTGACCCAGTTCGTCGGCTGCTGGTACGACGTGCCGGCCAGCCAGCAAAGCACCTTGGGCGGCAACAATGCCGTGCTCGGCGCCACCGCGATGGTTGGCGCGCGGGTCTGGCAGCGCGATTTGCGGATGCGCCTGACGGTCGGCCCGCTGGCGCGCCAGCATTTTGAATCCTTCCTGCCGGGCGGCAAGGCGGCGCGCGCGCTGGAAAAGATGCTGACCATGTTTACCGGCCTGTGCCTCGAATACGAAGTGCAGCTGGTGTTGCGCGCCGCCGACGTGCAAGGTACCAGCTTGGACAGCCAACGCGCCGGCGGGCGGCTGGGCTGGGACAGTTTCCTGATCACCGGCGGTCATCCGCAAGACCGGGCCGACGTGCGTTACGAGATCCATGCGCTATAAAACATCCATCTACTGAATTTATCTAATCACGGGGATACCGCCAATGAGCATCAATCTGAAGACACTGATCAGCAAGCTGAACGATACCAGCCGCATCGCCGCGACCCGCGCGGCCAGCATCTGCGTCGGTCTCGGCCAATATGAAGTCGACCTGGAGCACTTGTTCCTGGCCTTGCTGGAACAGCCGAACAGCGATTTTGTCGTGATCGCCCGTAAGAGCGGCATCAGCGTCAGCATGCTGGAAGCCGACTTGCAGGCCGAAGTGGCGCGGCTGCAAACCGGCAATGCGCGCACGCCGGTATTTTCGGCCCGCCTGCCGAAGCTGTTCGAGCACGCCTGGCTGATCGCCTCGCTCGACTTGCAGGCCGGACGCCAGGCCAGCATTCGCAGCGCGCACTTGCTGCAAGCGCTGCTGACCGAGCCGGAACTGGCGCAACTGGCCTACCGCGGTTCGAAACTGTTCAACAAGTTCAACCTCGACGATTTAAAACATAAGCTGGACAAGATCAGCGACGGGTCGCAGGAAGCGGTGGCGCTGGCCGATGGCGCTGCCGAACTGGAGCAGGGCAGCGACCCGGTCGGCGAACTGGCTGGCAAGGCGGCCGCGTCGAAAACCCCGGCGCTGGACCAGTTCACCACCAATCTGACGCAGCGCGCGCGCGACGGCAAGGTCGACCCGGTGATCGGGCGCGACATGGAAATCCGCCAGGCCATCGATATCCTGATGCGCCGGCGCCAGAATAATCCGATCCTGACCGGCGAGGCCGGCGTCGGCAAGACCGCGGTGGTCGAGGGCCTGGCGCTGCGCATCGCGCTGGACGACGTGCCGGACGTCTTGAAGGGCGTCGAAATCCATACGCTCGACATGGGCTTGCTGCAAGCGGGCGCCAGCGTCAAGGGCGAGTTTGAAAACCGCCTTAAAAACGTCATCGACGAAGTCAAGAAAAGCCCGCACGCGATCATCCTGTTCATCGACGAAGCCCACACCATGATAGGCGCCGGCGGCACGGCCGGCCAGAACGATGCCGCCAACCTGCTGAAACCGGCGCTGGCGCGCGGCGAATTGCGCACCATCGCCGCCACCACCTGGGGCGAATACAAGAAATACTTTGAAAAAGACGCGGCACTGGCGCGCCGCTTCCAGGTCGTCAAGATTGAAGAGCCGAGCGAAGAACTGGCTTGCGCCATGTTGCGCGGCATGGCGCCGCTGATGGAAAAACACTTCAATGTGCGGGTCTACGACGAAGCCATCACCGAGGCGGTGCGGCTGTCGCACCGCTACATCATGGGCCGCCAGCTACCGGACAAGGCCATCAGCGTGCTCGACACCGCCTGCGCGAAAGTCGCGCTGGGACAAAGCGCGACCCCGGCGCTGATTGAAAACCTGGCCAAGAAACTGGAGCGCATCGACGCCGAGGCGGCCGCGCTGGAACGCGAAGAAAGTAGCGGCGCCAGCCACCCGGCCCGCCTGAAGGACTTGCGCGCGGCGCGCAGCGCGGCCGCGGCCGAACACACGGCGCTGGCGGCGCGCTGGGAAACCGAAAAAGCGCTGACCGAACACATCAAGGCGGCCCGGCTGGCGCTCGAAAGCGGCGAGGGCGCTAAACCGGACGCCAGCCAGGGCAAGGACTTGCAGGCGCTGCTGTCCGACTTGCGCGAATTGCAAGGCGAAACGCCGATGGTGCCGGTGCAGGTCGACGGCCACGTGGTGGCGGAAATCGTCGCCGGCTGGACCGGCATCCCGCTCGGCAAAATGGTCAAGGATGAAATCCGCACCGTGCTGAAGCTGAAGGACATGCTGGAAGAGCGCGTGCTGGGCCAGTCGCATGCGATCGACGCGGTGGCGCAGCGGGTGCGCACCGCGCGCGCCAACCTGGACGACCCGAACAAACCGAAAGGCGTGTTCCTGTTCGTCGGCCCGTCCGGCGTCGGCAAGACCGAAACCGCACTGGCGCTGGCCGACGTGCTGTACGGCGGCGAACGCAAGCTGATCACGATTAATATGAGCGAATATCAGGAAGCGCACAGCGTGTCCGGCCTGAAGGGTTCGCCGCCGGGCTACGTCGGTTACGGCGAAGGCGGCGTGCTGACCGAGGCGGTGCGGCGCAACCCGTACAGCGTGGTGCTGCTCGATGAAGTCGAAAAAGCCCATCCGGACGTGCTCGAACTGTTCTTCCAGGTATTCGACAAGGGCGTGCTGGACGACGCGGAAGGGCGCGAGATCGACTTCAAGAACACGATTATCATCCTGACCTCGAACGTCGGATCGGGCACGCTGATGCAAGCGTGCCTGAACGTGGCGCCGGCCGACTTGCCGACGGTGGAGCAACTGGAAGAAAAAATCCGTCCGCAACTGGTCAAGGCATTCAAGCCGGCCTTCCTGGGACGCTTGAAAGTGATCCCGTTCTACCCGATTTCGGACGACGTGCTGGTCAGGATCATCGGCTTGAAACTGCGCAAGATCGCGCAGCGCATCGCGCTCAACCACAAGGCCGAGTTCAGCCACGATGACGCGCTGGTGGAGGCGGTACTGGCGCGCTGCACCGAAGTCGATTCCGGCGCGCGCAACGTCGACAATATCCTGAACGGCACCTTGCTGCCCGAAATCGCCGAATCGGTGCTGGCCAGGATGGCCGAAGGCGCGGCGATCGGCAAGATCAAGGTCAGCGCCAGCAAGCAGGGGCAGTTCAAGTATACGATCAGGTAAGCCGGGTACGGCCCTGTCTTGCGGCGCGCCGCTTTGGCGCATAATCTACTATACTGTTGCGCGGCATTGGGCGACCTGGCTCGAACCAGTGGCGCCGCACTTGGCGGTTCACCCCCTGCCGACCAAAGTATGGGTCTGTGTTTTGCCGGGGGCGAGAACTGATGCCCTCGTTGACACATCTACCCGCTAAACAATGACACAAACGAACAAATAAAAAATGAAACAAATAACTATTTCAGCCCTTTTAATGATGTCCATCCTCTGTGGCGGCGCTGCGAATGCCGAGGTGATCAAGCCGGTAAAGTCGTCGAAAGCTGACATCGGCGGCGCCATTTATGCGCGTCCGACTGCCGTCAAGGACAATGCGAACGGCGTGGCGTCCACCGATGTCGTGACCTACGACTCGCAGGATAAGGCGTTCCAGACCGGGATGTACAAATCCGGCCCGATGCGCGAAGAAAACAAGGCCCCCGGACTCGATCACGATGAGTTTCTCTACTTTATATCGGGCGGCGTCAAGCTGACATCGCCCGATGGCTCGGTCCTGACCGTGAATGCCGGAGAGTCGGTAACCATTCCCAAAGGTTGGGTCGGTATATTCGAAACGGCGGGATATTCCAAAATCTACGTCATCTATGACGCTGACGCCGCTAAAAAGCAAGGCCTGTAATCAGTGTGTGATGAGCAAGCCATCGCGCTAGCGGCGGCTTGCTATCAGGAATCCGGCTAGGGGGCCGGCGGCACGCGGGGCGGCGCCTGCGCAAGATCAGCGCGGCCGGGAAAATGTCGACACCGCTTTTGCGTCGGGACCAACGGCCAGCAGTGAATGACCGATGTGCTTTTTAGGCACGCTTCCCGGCGCCTGGTTCAGCGCGAACGTGATTTTCCGCAAGCCGCCCTCGCTACGCCGGGACACGAAGGTAAAATCCAGCGCCACCTGGCCGGTGGCATGGCCGCCGCGCTTATCCTCGCTGATCGCTTCAGCTTGCGCCAGACCCGTGAGCATGGAGCCCGCAAGAAGTGTTGCTATTTTTCATTACATTATTTGCGTGAAGGAACAGGCCAGTGCAGGGCCGGCCCGGTCACGCCAGCAGGGTTAATGTTGCCCAGGCGGCGGCTGCACCCCCAGCAATTCCTCGATATGCGCCAGCGAGCCCGGATCCTTGACCACCGAGCGCAGCCAGCTGTGCAGGTCCTGGTCGGCGGCGTTGGCGGCCTTGTCGGCGAAGTAGGACACCGGGCTGTGCGGTTCGGTCTGGCGGAAGAACCGGGCCACCGCGCGCAACTGGTCGATCGCCTGGGCCCGGGTATGGATGGCGCCGGGCGGTCCGGCCGGAATGGATGTCATCGCTGCTGCACTCCCGTGAGTAGCGGCCGGGGCTGAAGGATGCGCACTGGCGGCCGGCGCGGCCGCCAGTGTCGCGGCGGGTGCGGCAGGCATCAGCCGCAGCATGTCTTGCAGCGCTTCGCGCGCGGCGGAAAACCCCGGGCTGTCCTGGCCCAGGCGGGCGTCGGTGGCCTGTTCCAGCTGCTGCAAGGCGTCGATGCAGTATTGAGCGTCGGCCGTGAACGCGGCGCAAAAACGTACCGAGTTGTTGCGCTTGGCATTGTCCATATCGGACAATTTGACGCCGTTGGCCGGCGGCCGGCCATTCTCGTTCTGGCTGGCGTGCTTGCGCGCCACTTCAAAATCGATGGTGGAGTAGGCGCCGCTCTCGGTCAGCGGAATCTCGCGCAGCAGGGCCGGGATGCGCGCCAGGATCCAGCTCAGGTTGCCGATGCGCTGGTCCTGGTCGCCATCGTCGGCTTCCGGATACAGACCCAGGTCCCAGTAATCGTCGCACAGGCCGGCCAGCACGCGCAAGCCTTCCCCCAGGCCGCGCAGATGGTGTTTCTTGGCGCCGGCTTCGGTCAGCCAGACCGCCAGCCGCAAGTCCTTGCTGTTCTTTTCCAGCAGCGCGGCGCAGCGCTGCACGACAAAGCCCCAGTCCGCCTCCTTCAATTCGGTGACCCATTCGCCCTGGTCGAGCGATGGATCGTCGAACTTGCGCGCCAGCGTGATGGCGTCGAGTTCCGGCGAAAACGCCAGGTCGTCGCCGGCCGGCTGGGTGTCGCTGATCGGATTCAGTAATTGTTCAGCTGAAAACATATGCTCCTCTTGATATCAATGGCCGGCGCTTATTGCGCCATGCGGAATTCGATGCGGCGGTTGCGCGCGCGGCCTTCGGCGCTGTCGTTGCTGGCGATCGGCCGGTCCGGGCCCTGGCCGGACGCGGTCAGCAAGTCGCCGTTGATGCCCTTGCTGCCGAGATAGAACTTGACCGCCTCGGCGCGCGCCTGGCTCAGGTTCTGGTTGCTGATGCGCAAGCCCTGGTTGTCGGTATGGCCGATCACTTCGACCTTGCGGTCTTTTAGTTTTTGCATCGCCACGCTCATTTCATCGAGGATGGCGCGGCCCGACGGCGTCAGCGTGGCCTTGCCGCTTTCGAATTCGATGATGCGGTTGGCCAGCGTGCTGTCGAGGATATTCTGTTCGGCGGCCGATACCCGCAAGCCGTTGTTGACGGTGTAGGTCGGGTTCAGGCTGGTGGCGATGTCGCTGGCGATCTTCTGGCGCTGGGCTTCATTCGCCACTTCGCCGCGCACGCTGACCACGCTGCCGTCGATGGTCAGCTGGCCGCGGCTGATCTGCTTTAAATTAGGCGAGATCAGTTTTTGCACGTAGCCGTTCCAGTTGGCCGGCAAGGCCACCTGGCCGACGGCGATCTGGTCGACGACCTTGTCGGCGCCGTACAGTTCGCGCAGTTTGGCCAGCACGCTGGCCTTGCTGGCTTCGTCGGGCACGGTGCCGCTGACCAGCACCTGGCCAGGTTGCGGGGTGGCGGTCGGCGGGATCGAGCTCTGGGCCTGCGCGGCGCAAGCGGTGAAGCCGAGGCCCAGGCCCAGGCCGATAATGAATAGGGAGCGAAGGTGATGCATGGTCAGGTTCCGATAAACGCGGCGCGCAGCGAGTCGTGCGCGGATTTGAGTGAGAGGTTCGATTGCGCCAGGTAGCTCGACACTTTCTTGACGGCGTAGTCGGTATCGATCTGTTCTTCGACCCACGACAACTCATCGAACGTGATGTGGTGCTCCAGCCCGGCCTGGCCATCCATGATGGCGTACAGCGTTTGCGCCGACGCGCCGCTGAAGCCGAGCACCATCGACGGCCGGCCGTCGATGCGGGTCATGAACAGGCTCAGTTCGAAGTCGGCGCGCGCCAGGAAGGGCGTAATCAGGTGCATCCAGAAGGCGCCGACCAGGTTGCGGTACATCGGGTCGGCCGGCAGCGGCAGCACCAGGCTTTTTTCGAGCCGGCTGGAACTGCTGGCCATCACCGGCTGCAGCAAAAAGCCGAGCGCCAGCAGGATTTGCCGCACCGAGCCGGCAAAGCCGGTCTGCGCCAGCATCGCATCGAGCGCGCCGATGGTGTGCAATTCGAGAAAATCGGTGTATGCGGCGTCGTAGGCGGCGGCGCGCAAGTCGAGCTCGATCGGCGTGGCGGCCGCTTGCAATGGCGCGCCCGGATCGGCCGCCGCCAGCACGGCGGCGCTCATGCCTTCCAGCCGGTGCCACAGGCGCGACAGCACCAGCGGGCTGTTTTGCACGAAGCGGGCCGGTTCTTCCACTTCCATGGTGCTCATCATCAGGAACGGGAAACGGCGCTTGGACTGGTCGCTGCTGGCAATCACATGGCCGGCGATGGCGCGGCCGCGGCGCGGGCCGATGAAGGCGAAATGCAGCGGCGCCAGCGCATCGTAGGCCAGTTTCCAGCGCGCGTCGCCGCTCAGCAAGTCCATCGCCTGGGCCAGCCAGTCGTCGAGGATCTTCAGCAGCGCCGGATTGTCGCTGGCCTTGACGAAATCGCCGCGGCTCGGGATCTTGCCGAAATAACCGACGCTGGTTGGCGTGACGCTGCGGCTCATGGCGCGGCTCCCGCGGCCACGGCAGGGCCGCCGGCCGCAACCGGCGCGGTCTCTTGCTGCGCGCCGGTCACCACGACTTCCGGCAGTTTCATGCGCCGGAAACCCTGGCTGCCCTGTGCTTGCGCCGGGGCCGCCGGGGCCGGCGTGGCGACGATTTTCAGGTTGGCCACCACGCTCACGCCGCTGTTTTCCCAGCTCAGTTCAAACACGCCGCCATCCTTGCGCTTGCGTTTGGCGGAATCGATCATTTTTTTCAAGCCGAAGTGGCCCGGTTCGTTCAACAACACCACGCTGCGGCCTTCCGGCGTGATGGCGGTGATGCGCGAACCCGGCACGCCTTGCGGATTGGGCCACGCCATATGCACCCATGGCTGGGCCTGGCCGCGCCAACGCAGCGCCTGGCCATCGATTTCGATGGTGTATTCGGTCAGGCCGGTGCCCGGCAGCGCCTGCAGGTCGAACCTGGTCTGCGCTTCGCCTTCCGATGCGGCCGCGGCCACGCCGCCGGCGCTCAGCGGCGCCACCCAGCCAGGGAAGCTGGCCACCACCGGCGGCGCCAGGCTGATGCCCATATTGGCCCAGGTCTTGGCGCTCAGCGCATCGCCGCGGCGCACCACCAGCGGTCCGATGGTGTTATCGAAGAACTTGGCGACGGCGCCTTCCGGCCCGAAGATCTGGCCGATTTCGGCGTTGCTCGCCTCGACCCGCGATTCGGTGGCGAACGGATATTTGAGCGCCAGCGTTTTCTGGAACGGCTCCAGTACCTGCGCCACCCAGACCTTGTTGATTTCCGCTTCGGTCGGCTTGACGATGACGGCGAAGGTTTGCATCAGCGGTCGCACCAGCAGCGGCCGGATCGCCTGTTTTTGCTGGTCGCTCATGCCGACCAGCATTTGCTCGTCGACGTATTTCAGCGCGTCGGCCAGTTCGGAACCGCTGCCGTCCAGCGTTTGCTGCATGAATTGCTTGGCGCCGGGGCCGGTATCGCCCTGGTTCTTGATCTGGTTGAAACGGGCCCGCAATTTCGACAGCCCGTCCATGTAACCGCGCATCAGCGACGCATCCTTGTCCTTGCTGGACACCAGCCGCGCCACGCCGGAAAACTCGCGGCCCACCGGTCCCATCGGAATGGCTGCGCCATTGGCCGGCGCGGTATTCAGGTTCACATTCAGCTGCGACGGCTTTTGACGCAGGATGGTTTCCTTGAACCACTCCATCGCGCCGCGCTGGGCCCGCTGCAAGCCGGCGTCGGCCAGCGACGGGTTATCCCACGAGGTTTCCTGGTACACGGTCGCCATCAGCTTGTTGATCGGCGAGGTTTGCGGATCGCCCAGCCGGTTCATCGCGGCGGCGGCATTGTCGAAACCGTTCAAGTCGCGGATGCTGACGCCCTGGATGAATTTTTGCCATTCCCTGGCGTAGTCGTTCTTGTACAGTTCCACCAGCGCTTTCTGGATTTGTTCCGGGCTGCCTTCCAGCGTCAAATCGTCCTTCGACGCGGTTTTCAAGACCCAGTCGGCGCTTTGCAATTCGCGGTTGGACGCTTCCTTGAACGCGTCCTGGACGAATCTTTCCCAAGCATCGCGGGTAAAGGTGCCGGGAATCGCGTAGCTGCCGAGCACCAGTTCCTTGTCTTGCTCGCCGACGATGCGCGCCACCGTCATCGACGGGAAGCGGGTCGCGGCGCGCGCCTTGACGTCGGCATACACCCGTTCGCGGGCCGGCATGCCGCGCACCACGCGGCGCAGGCTGTCGCGCGACTGGTCGACCAGGGCCAGCTTGCTGTCGATCACCGGCCAGGATGGATCGTTGATCTGGCTCAGGTAAAACGAAATCATCCTTTCGGCGCTGCGTATCATTTGTTCGCGCGGCATCGAGCCGCGATTGCCGTCCAGCCAGACGCGCCAGAAGCGGGTCAGCTGGTCGTTCAAATGGCTTGCCTCGGCGCGCGAACGGTCGCCCAGCATCAAATAGGTTTTCAGCGCGTTGTAGGCGTCTTCGACATTGGCCGGCGATGCATCCTTGAATTGCAGCGCGCCGCTGTTGACCGCCGCGGCCGGTACGGCGGTGCTGGCGACGGCGCCCGATTGCGGCGGTTTCGACATCGGTTCCAGCTTGTCGGAACCGGCGTTGACTTCCGCCAGGAACGTTTCCAGCGATAAGGAAACCGGCTTCAACATCACGGCCTTGACGCCAGAAAAGTATTCCTCGCGCAATTTACGCTCCAGGAATTCACCCTGGTACAAGCCCAGCGACAGCGACAACGGCCGGCTGCCGCGGTATTGCTCCAGTTGCTCGATGCGGTCCTGCATGATTTCCAGCGCTTCGAAACGCGATTGCAAGTCGAGCCGTTTTTCTTGCAGTTTGACGGCCTGGTCCAGGTCGGCCTGCACATTGGCCACCAGTTGCGTATTGCCCATGTACGACCAGCTCCAGCCGCCCAGCGCCAGGCCGACCAGCGCGGTGGCGGCAAAGAAGGTGGCGTAGCGCAGCCGCATCTTGGCCGGGCTGGCGTATTGCGCGACCAGGTCCTTGTCGGCGAAGATCACCTTGCGGAACAGGTTCAGCAAGAAATAACCGTGCTGATGATGCACTTCGCTGTGCGCCTGCGGCTGCAGTTTCAAGTCGAAACGCTGCGCCACCCGCTCGGACGAAGTCGATACGGCTTCGCCTTCCTGCAGCGCGCTGGTGAAATAAAAGCCCCGGAATACCGGCTTGAACTGGAACGGATTTTCTTCGAACAGCGTGGCGATGAAGGCGCGCAGCGGCCCCTTGACCGAGCTGAATTCCAGCGGGAAGGTGAACACGCCGGGCGGCATCCGTTCGCGCGATTGCAACGCCATGCTGGCCAGGCTCAATTCTTTCAGGCCGTCATACAGCTCGTCGAAGCGCTGGTCGAACAGTTCCAGCACATCCTGGCGCGAACTGGTCTGGCTGTAGGGCAGGGTGGCGCCCCACACTTTGTCGCGCTCGCTGCGTTCGGCATCCTGGAAAAACTCGCTGAAGCCGGTGATCAGGTCGGCCTTGGTGAACACCACGTAGACCGGCGCGTGCACTTCCAGTTTTTCCGTCAGTTCCTGCACCCGCTGGCGCAGGTTCTTGGCCAGGTTGATGGCGAATTCGGGACGGCTGCCGGTCAGTTCGGCGATGCTGACGGCGATGATGATGCCGTTGATCGGCGCGCGCTTGCGGTGTTTTTTCAGCAGGCCGAGGAAGCCGAACCATTCGGCGCGGTCTTCATCGTTGACCGAATAACGTCCGGCGGTATCGAGCAGGATGCCGTCGGTGGTGAAAAACCAGTCGCAATTGCGGGTGCCGCCGACGCCTTGCACGATCTTGCTGTCGGCGAAAGGAAATTGCAGGCCGGAACTGGCGATCGCCGTGCTCTTGCCGGCCGCCGGATTGCCGATCACCATATACCATGGCAATTCATACAAGGCGGCGTCGCCCGACAGCTGGCCCAGCTTGGAGGTCTTGATGGTGCCGATGGCTTCCAGCATGCGTTTGCGGATGGCCTCGGTTTCTTCGCGCTGGGCCGGATCGGCTTTTGGGGCGGCAGAGCTGGCAGGGGCGGCTTGCTGTTCCAGCATGTCGCCGAATTGCTCGCCGGACTTGGCGCGGCGGCGCCGCCGCAGCAGCCACAGCGCGGCGGCGATCAGCAGCGCGAGGGCGAGCAAGACATACACGACAGTAAAAGGGATTTCAAGGATGGCGGCGCCGATCAGCAGGAATGCGGCAAGCGCCACGCAGCCTGTGGCAATCAAGATCGGGCGTTTGGTAAGGAGTTGCCAAAAACGTTGCATCATAATGGGCGGTCGTATGCTGAAGGTGGATAGTAAGGTGGATAAGAAATCAGTTGATTCATGACGTATTAGCTGGAAGGCGGCGGGGCGGCGCCCTGGCCGACCAGCATCGCGCTGCGCTGGAATGGCTGCTGGTTGCTGACGCATAACACCACGCCGGTATTGTCGCGTGCGTCTTGCCAGCCCAGCACCAGCGCCGCCAGCGGTGTCACGTTACCGGCCTGGCCGCAACTGGCGCCCAGGTTCAGCACCTGGGTATCGAAATCGAGTTGCGGCAACAGTTCTCCGGTCATGCCGGTCAATTCAGACATGCGGCTGGCGCGCTGGCCGCTGTCGGCGGCCACCAGGCTGACCTCGGCCGCGGCGGCGCCACCGCGGGCCAGCGCCTTGGCCCCCAGTTCGGTCAGCAACAGATGGTCGATACGGCCCTTGGCATCGGCCGAACTGGCGCGCGAGGCAACGCTGGCGCCGTGCAGCAGCACTGGCGGCGCGCTGTCGAACAGTGCGCCCTGTTGCGCATCGGCCAGCAGCAAACCCGCGGCGCCTTCGCCCGGCACCTGGCCGGACTGGTTGCGCGAACTAAACAGCAGTTCGCGCGCGGCCCAGTCTTGCACACTGTTTTCACCGATATGGGATGCGCAAGCGAGCAGCAGCAGCAAACAAGGGCGCTGCTCTTGCCGGTGTTGCTGCGCGACCTGGTTGATCAAGGCGTAGGGCGCCAGTTGCGCGCCGGATGGCGGCAGCGACAAGGCCAGCTGCGCGGCAGGCCAGCCATGCTCCGTGATCAGATGCAGCCACCACTGGCTGGCCGCGTCGCGCTGGGCAACTGGCCAGTGTTCCGGCAGCAGCGGCAGGAATAACAAGGTCGGCAAAGGCGGCAACCCTGGCGTGGCGCGGCCGCCGGCTTGTGCCTCGGCATGGGCCGCCAATCCGGCATGGGCGCTAACGGCGCGCGCCAGCTCGTCCAGCACCGCGCTGCCGAGCGCCAGCGCGCGCCATTGTTCGGGGTCGAAGCGCAACTGGTCCAGCCCTTGTGCGGCCAGCCATGGCGCCATCGTTTCCTGTTGTTCCAGCTCATCGACGTCGGCGATGCGGCCAGTCATTACCGGATAACCGTCGTTATCGGTCAATTCCGGATCCAGTTCCAGCCGCGCCTGCCGCGACACCAGCGCTTCGGCCAATTCTTGCGGCGTGGCGCCATGCGGCATGCGCAGCGCGCCGCTGACGATGGTCAGCGCGGCGGCAGGCGCCGCTTGTTCGGCCTGCCGCGGCGCTTGCGGCGCCGCAGCGGATGCGGCCGGCGCGGCGGCTGCCATGGCCAGCAATTTTTTGCCGCCCCAGAACAGCAGCAGCAAGGCCAGCGGCAAAATCAACAGATACAGCGCCAGGTCGGTCCCGTCCGGCACGTGCTTGCCGCTGCGCCAGTACCATACGGCGCCGCCCCAGCACACGATAAAAGCGCCCGCCACCAGCAGGCTACGGCTCAGCCACGGACGCATCGCCGCACTCCATCCATCATTACCTGATCAGCCATCTGGGTTCCTTGTCGATTTTATTGGTCTTTTTAATGCAAGTTTGATACTCAGGTTTGATACTCAGCGCTTCATCACGCCCGGCAAACGCAATTCGGTATGTCCGAAATCCATCATCTTCCAGCGGCCGCCCCACGTCATGCCGACCGACTCGGCCACTTCGCCATACAACTGGTAGCCGCGCATGGCCCACGGATCTTTCTCGGAAATCACCAGCTTGCCGTCACGCAAAAACGCGCAATCGGCGGCCAGGCCGTATTGATGCCAGCTCTGGAAAGCCGCCGCATTGGTCACATTCGATCCCATCGAGGCCAGCAGGTTTTGCCGCTCCGGACTGCGGTAACCTTCCAGGATGGCCATGTCGTAACCGTGCTTTTCCTTCATGATCTTGAATACCAATAACAGCCGCTGCGCATAATCCTGGTTCAACAAGGTCCAATTACGGCTGGCCGACACCAGCATCGGCCGCAATTGCGCCACTTCGGCAGTGGCAAAGACCAACGGCGGCAATTCCACCGGCGGCACCAATTGTTCGCCCTGCAGTAATCCGGAGACTTGCTGATTCATTTCCCGGGTCGATACATCGTATCCGCCCAGCATGGATTTATTGCTCGCCATCAATGCCAGGACAGGCGGCAAACAAATCACCGCGCCACCGGCCAGGCATAACAGATAATGGCGCCTGAAAAATCCCGCCACGCCGTGCAGCGCCGAGATACCCGACAGGCGCAAGACCTGCACGCCATGTTCGCGGCGCCGCGCCAACTGGCTGAAGCCCCGGCTGATGCGGCTTTCCGCCCTGGACATCCAGTGCATGACGAATTCACGGCCGGCGGGAAACAATGCCAGCCAGCTAATCAAGCAAGCGAGAATGAAATACAGCGCCACGCCCAATAAAAACACGGTTACCCCAGAAACGGTTTGATCGATGGCTGCCGAAAAGCCAAGCCGGAAGTACGGGTGGCATGCCGTTCAAGCATTCACTTGCGAACTATTGCTCACGAGTATATCTTACAAACTTGATAATTGGATTTGAGCCAGATTCAATTGTGCGGGGGGGAGCACTCTTAATTTTCTACTATGCGTCGCTTTTTTATTGGATAGCGTAAAGTAATAGGATAATTAATAAAGAGTCACTAAGGGAGTCACTAATTTTGCAAAGCAATGACGAGAACCCAAGGGCGGCGGGCCGGCCCAGCTTGTTGACGCCGGCACAGCAGGCTGAAGCCGATCGCCATCGGATCTTGAATCATCTGGAACACCCATCCGGCGCCGAGGCAGGGTCGCGCCGGCAGCGCGGCAAGGTGTTATGGGGCGGCGGACTGGGCCTGGGCGCGCTGCTGATTGCCGCTGGCGCCTGGTTCAGCGCTGGCGATGGCGACATCGAGCGGCAGCAAGCCGATGGCGCGGCAATTCGGCTGGCGGTGGCGGCACCGGCCGCCAAGCCCGATGTGCCGGAAAGCACTGCCGCGGCGACGATTCATGACGAAGATCCGTTGGCGGGATTGCAAGGCGGCGATGCGCCAGCGGAAAAACAGCCCAGTTTGAAAGACATGTTGAACGCCCAGCCGGCGTCCCAGCCCCAGTCCGAAAACGACGTGCTGGGCAAGGCTTTGGCACAAGCGGCGCCGAAGCAGGCGGCCACGGCCAAATCGGCGCCCAAGCTGGTCAAGGCCGCGACTAAACCCAAGCCGCCGCCGCAAGTTGAAGCGGAACCCGACAACGATGTGACCTTGCTGGCGGCCCTGGTCGCACATGCGCAAGTCAATCCGGAACCGGAACCGCCGGCCAAGCCTGTCAAAAAAACCGTCAAACCGGCGACGACCCAGGCGAAATTGAACCAATGCAAGAAGTTGCGCAAGGATGACGCCCAGAAATGCCGTGTGCGGGTCTGTTCCGGACGCGCCAAAAACGACCCCGCATGCAAGGCGGCGCCAGCTTCAGCGAAGGTCGCCACCCAATCCTGATGCCGGGCCAGGCATGACCGGCATCAGTCGATCGAGGCCAGCCAGCTTGTCATCACCGCGCGCGCGGCGCCGGCCAATTGCGCGCCATGCTGCCGCGCCTGCTCGCGCAAGGTGCGCGGATCGATGCCGGCCTGCGCCAGTTCGCCGGCATGGCCGACCAGCCAGCTGTCGAGCCGGCGCGCATCCGCTTCCAGGTGAAATTGCAATCCGAGTAACTTTGGCCCCATCGAAAACGCCTGGTTTGGGCCGATCGAGGTGCCGGCCAGCCGCAGCGCTCCGGGCGGAATGTCGAATTGGTCGCCATGCCAGTGCAATACCGGCACCGTGGCCAGCGCGGCCAGCGGCGACTGGCGGCCTGCATCGGTCAGCGCCAGCGAGCTGAAGCCGATTTCCTGCACGCCCATCGGATACACTTTCGCGCCCAATACCCGTGCCATCAATTGCGCCCCGAGGCAAATGCCCAGCAGCGGCTTGCCGCTGGCCACGCGGCGGCGCAGTAAGTCCAGTTCGGCCAGCAGGAAAGGATGTTGTTCTTCATCGAATGCGCCGATCGGGCCGCCCAGCAGCACCAGTAAATCCGGCGCCACGGCGTCGACGGCCGACAGCTCGTCCTGTACCGCGTCGGCATAGGTGATGTGGTAACCCAGTTCCTGCAATAAAGGTTCCAGTGTCCCCAGGTCTTCAAAATGGACGTGGCGGATGGCAAGTACGTGTTTCATGCTGATATCTCCGGTTGATGGGGCCAATAATGGCTGTCTGGTACATTGCGGCCGCCATAAATGGCTTGGCCGACCCGCACCACGGTGGCGCCTTCCTCGATGGCGATCTCGAAGTCGCCCGACATGCCCATCGATAACTCATCGAGGGCCATGCCGGCCGGCGCCTCCTGGCGCAGCCGGTCGCGCAACTGGCGCAGCAGCACAAAACAGGGGCGCACTTGCGCGGCATCCGACGATAGCAGCGCCAACGTCATCAAACCGCGTACCCGCAACGATGCAAAGGCAGGCAACTGGCGCATAAAATCCGCCGCCTGCTGCGGCGGCAAACCGTATTTGCTGGCTTCGCCCGAGGTATTTACTTGAATAAACACGTCCAGCTGGCGGCCTTCGGCTTGCAGCCGGCGGTCCAGTTCTTCCGCCAGACGCAAGCTGTCGAGCGCCTGGAATTCGCTGGCGAAGCGGGCCACCACGCGCGCCTTGTTGGTTTGCAAATGACCGATCACCGACCATTGCAAATCCGCCAGGTCAGCCATGGCCTCCCATTTGCGGCTGGCTTCCTGCACCTTGTTTTCGCCCAGTTGCCGGCAACCGGCGGCATACGACAAGCGGATACGGGCTTCATCGACGGTCTTGCTGACCGGCAGCAAACGCACTTCGGCCGGATCGCGCCCGACGCGCAGGCAGGCGGCGGCCATGCGCGTGCGCACCGCGGCCAGGTTGCGCTCAAAGTCGGCGACGCTGTTGGCTTGAGGGTAGGGCATTGTCATCGTCATACCAGGACAGTCCATGTAGAATTGGCATAGCTTAAATTATACATTGTCATAGGACAAAATGAATATCACAGGTAAAACAGCGCTGGAGATCGCCGAATCCGTGCGCCAGCTGCTGCAATCGCGGCAACTGCTGGCCGGGCAGGTATTGCCGCCGGTACGCGAACTGGCGCTTGCGCTGGAGGTCAACCGCAACACGGTGGCGGCGGCCTACAAGCGCCTGACGGCGGCGGGGCTGACGCTGACGCAAGGGCGGCTGGGCACCAGCATCCGCCATCAGCCGGAAGCGGGCGAGCAGGAAGGGATGCTGGCCGGTTCGCCGCTGATCGACCTGGCTTGCGGCAATCCGAATCAGACCTGGCTGCCCGATCCGGCCGCGCTGCTGGCCTCGGCAACCTATCGGCCGCGCCTGTACGGCGAAGCAACGGTCACCCCGGCGCTGGAACAGCATGCCCGGCAGTGGCTGGCCGGCGATTGTCCGGCGGCCTGTGACATCGATGTGACGCACGGCGCGGTGGACGCCATCGAACGTTTGCTGGCGGCTCACCTGGTGGCGGGCGATAAGGTGGCCGTCGAGCACCCATGTTTTTTAAGCAGCATCAATACCTTGCGCCTCGGCGGCTTGCAGGCGCTAGGCGTCGCGATGGACCAGCACGGCATGTTGCCGCAAGCGCTGGAACAGGCGCTGCAGCAAGGCGCGCGCGCGGTGCTGATCACGCCGCGCGCGCACAACCCGACCGGTTGCAGCCTGAGCCAGGCCCGCGCGGCGGCATTGCAACAGATATTGGCGCGCCATCCGCATGTGCTGGCCATCGTCGACGACCATTTCGCGATGCTGGCGTTGGCGCCGTATTACTCGGTCTTGCCCGCCGCGACGCGGCACTGGGCCGTCATCCGCTCGGTATCCAAGGTATTCGGTCCCGACTTGCGGCTGGCGTGTGTCGCCAGCGATAGCGAAACGGCGCGGCGCTTACGCCTGCGGCTGGCGCCCGGCACGACCTGGGTCAGCCATTTGCTGCAAGAGGCGGTCGCGGCCTGTTTCGCTTCCAGGGAGATACAAGGGCAAGTGGCGTTGGCGAAAGCCGATTACGCGCAACGCAGCGCCTGGCTGGCGGAAGCATTGCGTGAGCAGGGCATCGGCACGCCTGCGGATTCGGACGGCTTGAATCTGTGGCTGCCGCTGCGGCAAGACAGCCAGTCGCTGGTATTAATGATGGCAAACAAAGGCTGGCTGGTGCGCAGCGGCGCGGCCTTCAGTGTGCAAGAGCCGGTGCAGGGCTTGCGCATCAGCATCGCCACCATGACGCGCGAGCTTGCCTGGCGTTTTGCGGCGGACCTCAAGCCCGGCATTGAGGGCAGGTAGGTCCATCCGCTCCCAGCCGCCCTCTGGCTTTACTTCACCAATTGAACGGTGTCTGATTTTTTTATCCAGCCGTACGTCTCTTTGTTGAGCCCCTGGAATTTCACGTACAGCCAATCATTTTCTTCCTTGTAAATATACAGGACATTTCCCGAGATTAAAAATGCCTTCTTGATGGTTTTTTCATCAGGCTGCGCGTGGAAATGCGCTCGCTTTGAAGAAATGACGCCCACCGCGATCCAGCTTCCCTTTACCTCACCGCCCAATCGAACGGAGAATGTTGTACCGGCTTGAGCGATACCCGCTACTCCCGCGGCAGGGAACATCCACGTGCAGGCACCGGGAAGTTCACTTTCTTCAATCAGCAGAATATTTTTCCCTGAGGAAATCTCTATTTTTCCTTTCGACTGCGTCGAAGGTCTGGATTGCGCGATCGATTCGCGCCCCTCATCCTTCACGACATTCTTCAAGGAAACAGGTATCGCCTGTTTTCCGTCCACTTTTCCATAAAATAAAAAGTTACACCAGTCGATAGAACCTGGCGCAGGCCTTGATAAGGATACATAACCGGTCAGGTTTTTTGTATCGGGATTAAATCCTGTGATGATCGATGGGTTCGCAAAACCTTCATTTTGCGCTGACTCTTGAATGTCGCCAGCATGCACGTGTTGAAAAGCCATGTTTGCGCTAAAGCATGCCATAAATAATATTGTTTTTGATTTTTTCATTTTAATTTTGCATATGCATCATTGGTCTACTTTAAGGCAGGAGTTGGTTTTCTTGGCGCAGAATGCATGGCAATCGCTGGGAAATCGCTGCGCTGGTTTATTAAATTTATTTAATTTTCTTGATTTTTATGCTTCAATTTATCGCTTTTTTATTTTATTTTATTTTATTTTTAAAAATATAATTGCGAAATTTTCTCAATCATCAATAAATTTCCACACTGTCAATCCATACGCAGAACCAAGATCAGCCATTGGTTCATCTTGCAAGTATGAACGCAATTCGGATACCGCCCCCAGCGATTGCCATTGGCCAGCTTTAGGACAGGGATCGCTTGCTTTGGCGCGTAATTCGTTGTTTGCAATCGGCAAGACTCCGTCCGGCGAATAGTCTTTTTTAGCTTGCCTTGCAAAATCGACCAAGTCCTTGGGGTAAAACTGTGCGTTGGCATAGCTGCTATCGTCAATCTCCAGTAAGTAGGTAATAGCCGCAGCCTCCCATGACCAGTAACCCCAGAAGCTGGTATCCCGCGTATGCGCATTGTAATAAGGTTCCCGCCGGCTCGCTTCATACCAATCTTCAAGATATTCTGCCATCAAGCTTGGCCTATCAATTTTATCCGCCGAAAATATTTTTAGTGTCTTGAAATAGGGAAGGTGACGTAAACATTCATCTGGAGGGGCAGGTCGGTTTTTGTCATAAAATGCCAGCATCCGTTCCAGCATGCCGTCTTTTTGTTCGTTATTGAAATCGATAATTGGAATTATTTCAGCAATAAGATTTTCCCATCCCAAAAGAATGGCAAAGCAAATCATGCGATTAACTTTTTCGTATGAGTTATCGGATAATGAAAAATGAGCAAATCCCTGCTGACTTTCCGTCTCACTTAAATCATAGGCAGCATCATATTTTGCGTAAGATTTCCAATACTCCAATACTGAAGGATAAAAAGATCGAAGCTCGCTCAGCCTGTGACCAGCACTATAATTTGTGGCCAAAATATCAATGGCAACCCAGGAACGTCTACGGGTTGCTATCATGAAATTGTATATCGGAATTTCCTTTAATTCCTTTTCATTCTTCGACAAAGATTTTTGCAATTTATCAAACACCATTATTGATCCATGATAATTCTCATCATAAATGTCATAATCCAGAAGTAATTCCCTCTTGTTATTTAGAAAATATTCCTCTGTCAATATTTCTTTCATTTTATTTCCTTATGATATTATCAGGCATATTCATAATTATTTGAATTTCATGATTTGCACCGCCTGATTTTTTATGTTTTTGCAATTGTCTGCCAGTTACGAGCGATATCCATCTTTTATATGGTGCTTTTTGATTTTTATTATCAATGGCATTCATTTCGTACTCCAGTATCAATCTCTTTATTTTCCTTCCTTCACTTGTCAATTTTTCTTGCTGTACAGCATCCGCAATCCATGCATGACTCATTTGAGTATGCAATCCTGTTTTCTTATTTGGCTTGTTGAGTCCATTCCTTAATGTTTTAGTATTGCCGGATCCTCCGATATTTACACTTTGGTTGGCATGTTTATCTCGTGATTCATTTTCAAAAATATTCGGTCTGCCGTTCTTGACTGGATCAGCGGCCTCGTCTGCTCTTAATTGCTGGAATTTCTCTTGCATCTCAGCAGGCAGGGCAGCGATCAAACTAAAGGAGTCGAAGATACTGGACTTGGTTTCACCAACCACAAACGGCTGAGCCAGGTGCAATGGATTCAACCACAAATGATCAAGGCCACGATGTGGAATGCTGTGCTCTTCGGTCAAATAACCATTATTATTGACTTTGCTAAAATTAATATGTTTTCTCTTGACGTAATAATCGGTAATATGTTCCGCAGGAACGCCGCTACGCCAACTTTGTTTTTTGGTTCAGCTTTTTTCTTGATATTGGTTTTGCTTGAGTTAGGGGTGGCCTTGTTTCCTTTGACATCATGGTTCTGTTTGCCAACCAGTTTCTTCTCGTTTGCCGCTGCTGCTTTGATATCTTTTTTGACGACCGTCTTGCTAACAGACTGAACTTCCTCCTTGGCCACCTTGCTGGAAACACTCCCCAGCGCCGCCGTGGTGCCGGGTAATTCATGCCCCATCATTTTCGCGTGCAGCTTTTTCAACTCGGAAAAAGCGTCATCGATCATGCGCGGACCCTGCCGCCGGATCGCTTTCAGCTCGCCAATAATTTGCTTGACTTGCGGGCCGCCAGCCACGGCCTTGACCACCCAGCTATCGATGCCATCGATGAACGTATCGAGCGCGTTCTTGAACAGGCTCTTGCTATTCCTGGTCAGCATGCTCCAATCGATCTGGCGCATGAACTTTTCGACATTGCCACGCAGCTTAGGCGACACGGCTTCCAGCACGCGGCCGAAATTGTGGCCTTGCTTCATGAACTTGAAGCCGACTTTCATCGTGTCGCCAATCGCCGGCACGCAACCGATCAGGGTAATCACCAGTTCGACCCAGCCGCCCACCGCAGCGGGCGACTTGGATATGTGAATCACTCCCAGGATCAGGTCGCGCGCATCCATCGCCTGGCCAACGCCGGGCACTACCCCGAGGATACCGGTGACAATGATGTGCGATGGCGAAGATCCGGCACCGCTTACCAGGTCGGTGAGCCAACTGCCGATGCCGTCATCGGCCTGGCGCAAGGCGCGTCCGGCGGGAGAGGCGACATGAATACCGCTGGGGGCAAGCGCGCCGCTCACATTACTCATGCCGCACCGCCTTCGTTATCATGCCGTTCACGATAATTCTTTTCGGCTTCTTTATCTTCCGCACTATCCTCATCGGCATACCTGTAATCGTCATAATGAAAATCGTAGTTCAGGTCGCTGCTGGCTCCCGCATGCTGCAGTTCTTCTTCCATGTCGGCCAATTCATCCGGGAAAAAGTTATCCTTGTAATATGCATGCTCTTGCGCCAGATACTTTTCCAGCACGGCTAGTGCTTCTTCATCGGTGCGCGGCTTGGCGCCAGCCACCTGATTCGGTTTTTGTTTCTTGCGCGGCACAGGATCGCGCTCATCTTCGCCATACAACACGACTGCGCTACTGGCAGGAATATTCTCAAGCCGGGCAAAGCCATGCGCATCCAGCTTGCCTTCCACCGTGGCGCCATTGGCGAACTGCACCAGATACGGAGCACCGACCATCGGTTGTAAATCATCCCAGCGATAATTTAACTCGAGGAAATTATTTAATTGATCAGGATTCGGCAGCATCGGCAGTTTGGGCGTGCTGCTGGCAGCCCCTGTCAACTCCTTCATGCCGGCCTTGAATGCCATCTTGCCCGGCCCGTGGATCTCGATATTGCCGCCTTCGAGCTTGAGGTAGGCGCCTTGCGCGGTCATCAGCACATGTTGTTTGGCGGA
>NZ_HG322949.1:2774259-2802859 GCF_000723165.1 Janthinobacterium agaricidamnosum NBRC 102515 = DSM 9628 | reverse complement strand
ATGACACTCCCGATAGGCGGTCTCCCGCACAAAAAAGTTAGTAATTCAGTATTTTTCGTGCGCCATTACAACCTAGAAATATTATTTCAGCAAGAGTGATTCGATTGAAATGAGTATCTATCGAACCGGCCCGGCAAGTGCGATGGATGAAATGCCCGGGGGAAATGAGGAGGATGGGGAGGGGGCGGCAAGGCGCGACATCGGGCTGCGCGCAAGATAAAAAAAAGCGGAGCCTGGCTGGCTCCGCCCCGGATGGTTCAAGACATCATGCCAGGTTCAGGACAAGACCGGCTTGACCTTGGACGCCGCCAGCTTGGCGCGCTGGCGCGCCGTGTCGATATCGGCGGCGCTGGCCAGCGCCACGCCCATGCGGCGCCGGGCGAACGATTCCGGCTTGCCGAACAAACGGAGATCCGCGCCTGGCACGCCCAGCGCGTCGGCCACGCCTTCGAAGCGGATCGCCGTGGCGTCGTGCTGGCCGTAGATCACGGCCGACGCCGCCGGCGAGTGCAGCGCCAGATTGACCGGCAAGCCGAGGATGGCCTTGGCGTGCAATTCGAATTCGCTCTGCACCTGGCTGGCCATGGTCACCATGCCGGTGTCGTGCGGGCGCGGGCTGACTTCGGAAAACCAGACCATGTCATCCTTGACGAACAGTTCCACGCCGAACAGGCCCAGGCCGCCGAGGTTGTCGGTCACTTTGCGGGCGATGTCGCGCGCGCTATCGAGGGCTGCGCTGCGCATCGGCTGCGGCTGCCACGATTCGACATAATCGCCTTGCACCTGCACGTGGCCGATCGGTTCGCAAAATTGCGTTTCGACCTGGCCGGCGGCGCCGATCGCGCGCACCGTCAGCAAGGTGATTTCGTAGTCAAAATCGATAAAACCTTCGACGATGACGCGGCCGGAATCGACCCGGCCGCCGGCCGCGGCATAATCCCAGGCGCCCGCCACGTCGGCGGCGCTGTCGAGTTTCGACTGGCCCTTGCCGGACGAGGACATGACCGGCTTGACGATGCAAGGGAAGCCGATCTCGGCGCAAGCGGCCTGCAATTCGGCCAGGCTGCTGGCGAAGCGGTACGGCGACGTCGCCACGCCGAGCTCTTCGGCGGCGAGGCGGCGGATGCCCTCGCGGTTCATCGTCAACTGCGCCGCGCGCGCGGTCGGGATGCAGGTGATCTTGCCGGCCGCTTCCAGCGCGGCCAGCGTGTCGGTGGCGATGGCCTCGATTTCAGGCACGATCAGGTCGGGCTGTTCCCGCGCGATCAGCGCGGCCAGCGCGGCGCCGTCGGTCATGTCGATCACATGGCTGCGGTGCGCCACCTGGTGGCCGGGAGCGTCCGGATAACGGTCGACGGCGATCACTTCGACGCCGAGCCGTTGCAGCGCAATAATCACTTCCTTGCCAAGTTCGCCCGAGCCGAGCAGCATCACCCTGGTGGCGGAAGGAGAGAGGGGAGTACCGAATGTGCGTGGAATAGTCATGGCCGGCATTATACCGTTACGCACGGCTTGGTTCCAGCCAGTAAGGTTATAGATTAGTCGCGTTTCGGCACATTCAAGCCCTTGACCACGGCCGGCCGCTGCACAAACGCATTGAGCACCCGCTGCACGTTCGGATAGCTGTTGAAGCCGACCAGCTCGCCCGCTTCGTAAAAGCCGACCAGGTTGCGCACCCACGGGAAGGTGGCGATATCGGCGATGCTGTATTCGTCGCCCATGATCCAGTCGCGGCCCGTCAGGCGCTGCTCCAGCACGTTCAGCAGGCGCTTGGTTTCGGCCAGGTAGCGGTCGCGCGGGCGTTTGTCTTCATACTCCTTGCCGGCGAATTTGTGGAAAAATCCCAGCTGGCCGAAGATCGGACCGATGCCGCCCATCTGGAACATCAGCCACTGGATGGTTTCGTAACGGCCGGCCAGGTCTTGCGGGATCAGTTTGCCGGTCTTGTCGGCCAGGTAAATCAGGATCGCGCCGGATTCGAACAGGGCCAGCGGCTTGCCGTCCGGACCGTTCGGATCGATGATGGCGGGAATCTTGTTATTCGGGTTCAGCGACAGGAATTCCGGCGACAACTGGTCGTTGGTGCCGAAGCTGACCAGGTGCGGTTCGTAGGCCAGGCCGCTTTCTTCCAGCATGATCGAGACCTTGACGCCGTTCGGCGTCGTCAGCGAGTACAACTGCAGCAGGCTGCTATCGCGGGCCGGCCATTTTTTAGTGATTTCAAAGTTCGACAGATCGCCCATGGCGCATCCTTTACATGATTCGGGTTGATTAAGCATTTTTTATGTTTTTTAACTTTATCACGTAGCGCGGCTGCGCGCTGGCGGCGGCTTTTTTCCACTATGCAGTATCGAGGTTGCGTGTGTGCACCTATCATTGTATTGTGCCAACTTCAAGCACCTACAAGGATGTGTATGTTACGCCCCGCGGTATCGTCGCTCCTGTCGAGCAGCCTGGTATTACTGACCCTGTGCATCTTCATCATGGATGCGTGGACCAGGCTCGATATCGCCATCGCCGTGCTGTATGTGGTGGTGATCCTGCTGTCGGCGCGGGTCTGCACGCGCAAGGGCGTGGTCGCGGTCGGCGCGATCTGCTGCATGCTGACGCTGGTCGCCTACGCGATCTCGCGCAGCGCCATCTTTTCCGCCGTCGCGCTGGGGCAGTTGCTGGTCAGCCTGGCGGCACTGGGCATCACCGCCTTCCTGACGCTGCGCAACCAGGCCGCCACCAACGCCTTGCTGGCACGCGAAGAGGCGCTGCGCCGCAGCCAGGCGTTCCTGGCCGGCACCCAGAGCATCAGCCGTACCGGCAGTTTCAGTTTCAAGCCGCCCGAGGGCCAGATGCACTGGTCGGCCGAGGCGGCGCGGATTTACGGCTATCCGGAGCATGTGATACCGACCATCGCACTGGTGCAGGAACGCGTGCTGCCGGAAGACGCCGGCCTGCTGCTGGCCGCGATCGAGCAGGGCTTGCGGGCCGATGGGCCGGTCGATATCCGCTACCGGCTGGTCTTGCCCGATGGCGAGCTGCGTTATGTGCATGTGCTGGCCAACCTGATCCGCGACGATGCCGGCCAGTATGAATACCTGGGCGCGCTGATCGATGTCACGGCCGAAATGCTGGCCGAGCAGGCGCTGCACCGCTCGCAAACCCAGCTGGCCCACGTTACCCGCGTGACCACGCTGGGCGAACTGGCGGCGTCGATCGCGCACGAAGTCAACCAGCCGCTGGCGGCGATTTCCGCCAATGCCGAAGCGTGCCTGCGCTGGATCGCACGGCCGCAGCCGGACTTGAACGAGGCCACCGCGGCGGTGCGCCGCATGCTGGACGCCAGCGGCCGCGCCGCCGCGGTGATCCATCGCGTGCGCTTGCTCGCGCGCAAGGGCGACCCGCAGCATGTGTTGCTGGACTTGAATGAAGTGGCCGAGGAAACCGCGCTGCTGGTCAAGCGCGAATTGAATAGCCACAACGTGGTGCTGGTGATGGAACTGGCGCCGGCGCTGCCGGCAATTCGCGGCGACCGCGTCCAATTGCAGCAAGTAATCATCAATTTGCTGATCAACGGCATGCAGGCAATGGCAAGCTGCGCGCCTGGCCTGGCCCTGCTGAAGCTACGCACCGGCACCAACGCCGACGGCGCGCCGCAACTGGGCGTCAGCGATACCGGCCCCGGCATCGCTGACGCCGATGTGCCGCAATTGTTCGACGCCTTTTTCACGACCAAGGATGACGGCATGGGCATGGGCTTGCCGATTTGCCGCGCGATCATCGAAGCGCATGGCGGACGTATCTGGGCCGAGCCGCGCCAGGCCAAGGGCGCGATGCTGCAATTTTCGCTGCCGGCCATGCGGACCGAGGCGGCGCGATGAGCGGCGATACGGCCATGGTGTTTATCGTCGACGATGACGATATGCTGCGCGAGGCGCTGTCCAGCCTGCTGCGTTCGACCGGCTTGCAGGTGGCGGCTTTTGCGTCGGTCGATGCATTCATGGCCTGGCAACGGCCGGACCTGCCGTGCTGCCTGTTGCTCGACGTGCGCTTGCAAGGGGCCAGCGGACTCGACTTCCAGGCCGAGCTGAAGCGCAACAACATCGCCTTGCCGATCGTCTTCATGACCGGTCATGGCGATATTCCGATGACGGTCAGGGCGATGAAGGCCGGCGCGCACGATTTCCTGGCCAAACCGTTCAGCGAACAAGACTTGCTGAACGCCGTGACGCTGGCGATATGGCATGATGGCGAACGGCGCCGCTGCATGCTGGGCCGACAAGACGTGGCGCGCCGGTTTGCCACGCTGACGCCGCGCGAATCCGAAATCATGGCGCTCGCCACCAGCGGCCTGATGAACAAGCAGATCGCCGGCCGGCTCGGCACCAGTGAAATCACCGTCAAGGTGCAGCGCGGCAATGCGATGCGCAAAATGCAGGCCAAAACTTTTGCCGACCTGGTGCGCATGGCTGAAGCGCTGGGCTTGAATCCACAGGCGAGCTGACCGCAGCCACTTGTGCTGGTGTGCTGGTTGTTTATACCTATGTATGATTCCACCGCGCGGCGGCTTGCGTTATGGTGCACCCTCGCGAAAGATGGGCACGGCATTCCCATTTGATCAGGCACGATTCGGGAGCTGCGGTGCGCACCAGACAACATTTACTTTATACTATCGCCATCGTCGACGATAACCACGATGTGCGCGAGGCGCTGCTCGGCTTGCTGCGCTCCTACGGCCACGTGGCGCTGGTGTTCGATTCGGCCGCCGCGCTATTGGCGTCGCCGGCGCTGGAGCATTGCGCCTGCATCGTCAGCGATGTGCAAATGCCGGACATGAACGGGCTGGAAATGCAGGCCGCGCTGCAAGCCGCCGGGCGCGATACGCCGCTGGTGTTTTTTACCGCCTTTCCGGACCCGGCAATACGCCAGCGCGCGCTCGACGCCGGCGCCACCTGCTTCCTCAACAAACCGTTCGATGTCCGCGCATTGATCGCCTGCATCGGCAAGGCCATGGACCGCCAGGCTTCGTGCGGGAAACAGGCATGATCCAGCGCCTGATGCTGGTGCAGGGACTGGCCGCCCGAATGCCGCGCATTCCGCGGCGCTTGCTGATATTCATTCACAACTGGCAGCGGACCGCGCGCCGCTATTACCGCTGGACCTTGTACGCCTTGCTGGCGGTGGTGCTCGGTTCCGGCATCGCCTTGTCGTTCGGCATGGAACACATGGCGCAGGAAGTGCGCCGCACCACCGCGCCGCTGCTGGAACGGCGCATTCCGCAACTGCGCTACCTCGGCAATTTCGAAAGCGCGGTATTGCGTTATCAATTGGCGTCCCATAAATATTATGCGCAATCGATTTCACGCGAACGCTACCAGGTTCTCGAAAGCACCGGGCGCAGTGAAATGGACAGCAATTTTGCCTTCCTCAAGGAAGCGCTCGGCGACAGCCTCCGCCTGCGCGACATCGGCGCCGCTTACCGCCACGTGGTCGCGTTGGCGCCGTCCTTTGAAAAGGCGATGCGCGACGATCCGGCCGAGGTGCGCCGCCTGCTGCTGGAATCGAACCAGACCGTCATGCATTTGCGCGAGCGCATCAATGCCTTGCGCGCGTTGACCGAAACCGAAGTGTTCGACGGCGGCTACCGCACCGGCCGGGAACTCGACGGCATCAGCCGCCAGGTGCATTTGTTCAGCTTGCTGGCCTTGCTGACCGCTGCCTTCATGATTTATCACGTGTGGGCCCGTTTCCGCATCGAAGATGAGCTGGAGCACCAGGCCGGCCACGATCCGCTGACGGCGCTGCCGCACCGCCGCTCGTTTGAAAAGCGCCTGCACAAGCTGCCGGCCGATGCGCACACCGTGGTGCTGGGCACCATCGACCGTTTTTCGCGCGTGGTCGGCGGTTTCGGCCACTCGTTCGGCGATGAAATGATGAAGGACGTGGCGCAGCGCATCCATCTGGTGGCCAAGCGCCATGGCGGCGAAGTGTTCCGTCTCGACGGCGCCAATTTCGCGATTCTGTACCAGTTGACGCAGACCAGCGTGTTCTTCCGTGCCGCCATATCGGCGTTGCAGGCCGATATGCGTAACCCGTTCCGATGCGGCAACCATGAAGTCTTCTTTACGCTCAGCCTCGGTTGCGCCAGTTTTCCGGAAGATGGGCGTACGCCGCAAACCTTGCTGCGCAACGCCGATGCGGCGCTGCATGCGGCGCGCCGGGCCGGCGGTGACATGCTCAACCGTTACACGCAGCAACTCAATGCGCAAGCCGACCAGCGCCTGAAAATGGAAGCGTTGCTGCGCCACGCGATCGACCGGGGCGAACTGGAATTGTATTACCAGCCGCAACAGGCGCTGGGACACGGCCGCCTGATCGGCTTCGAAGCGCTGGTGCGCTGGCGCCGCGACGGCTTGCTGGTATCGCCGGCCGAGTTCATTCCGCTGGCCGAGGAGTCCGGCCTGGTGGTGGCGATCGGCGACTGGGTGCTGGAACACGCTTGCCGCCAGATCGGCGTGTGGCAGAGCGGCATAGGGCAGGGCCTGGTGCTCGCCGTCAATATTTCGCCGCGCCAGTTCGCCCATCCCGACTTTTTGCCGAAATTAAAGCAATTGCTGAAACGCACGCGCATCGATCCGTCTTGCCTGGAGCTGGAAATCACCGAAACGGTGATGATGGAAAAGGCTGAAAGCTCGATCGTGCTGCTGCACCAGTTGCGGGCATTGGGCTTGAAACTGTCGATCGACGACTTCGGCACCGGCTATTCCAGCCTCGCCTACTTGAAGCGCTTTCCGATCAACAAGCTCAAGATCGACCAGTCGTTCGTGCGCCAGCTGGAAACCGACGCCAACGACAGCGCCATCGTGCAAGCCACCATCACGCTGGGCCATAACCTCGACATCACCGTCATCGCCGAGGGCGTCGAAAACGGCACCCAGCGCGAATTGCTGCGGCGCTGGGGCTGCGATGAAATCCAAGGCTATTATTATAGCCGGCCATTGACCGCCGCCGCCGCGCTGCAGTTTATTTACAGCGAAAACCTGCGCGAATCGGCATAAGCGGCTGATAAAACGTCCATGGCGGCGTTGCTCTTGCCTGGCCGTACCTTCGTAGGGGCGGCCACAGAATTCGGACAAAACTGTACGCTAAGGCCCGGCCTGCTCCCGGAACGGCCTGAATTTCCCTTCCTTCGGCCTCCGGTTCTGGCGCCACACACGCACGAAAGTGACTCGAATGTTCGGATCATCACGCTATTGGGGGCGAGGTAGTGGTCTATGGAACGTGCGAAGTGCGGAATCTTCCAACGTCACTGAGATCAAACACACACCTGAATAATATATGGGGAAGCGATGTCCACCAAATCAAACGATGGGGAACGTGTGCAGGAACGCACTTCGCTCGGCGGCGACACGCCGTCCGGTAAAGCCGACGCTGGCCAGGACGCGTATCCACGTGGACAGCGCCGGACCGCGACGGCGGACGCCCGGTCAGGGCATGCCGCAAGCCGCGAAGATTACAGCCACGTCGACACTCCACAAGCGCCCCAGGTCATGCCACGAGCGGTTCGGGCAAGGATCAAACCTTAACTCAAACGAAATAGTGGAGGAACGACCATGGGGCTCCGCTTGTGCAACAACTTCCCCCGTCCTATCTGGACGTCGATCATGTTTTACAGCCCGGAGTCGTGCGGCGGAGACGGTGGCGACTTTGAAATGATGGGCTGGTGGAAGATTGACCCGGGTGTATGCGCCCTGGTCTATGCAAACGACGTCGATGTGAATCGCTACTGGTATTTCTACGCAGACAGCTTTGACGGGGTCTTGTGGAGCGGACCATTCGGTGCCAACGTTTCCCTGGAGCGGTTTGGCGGAGACCAGTGGTGTTACGGCGCGCAGCGCAGCACCTCAGACCTGAAGCATATTAGCTACCGGGAGATCGATATCGGCGACGCCGAGGACTGCACGATAACCTTCGTTCCCTGATGTGTCCGTCAACTTTTTCAGTTGCGAGCGATCATACGCGCAGCACCGTCGCGCATCTCGCCAACGTGCGTGAAATGCCGAGTACTTGGGGGGAGAACACAGAATTCGCCCCGTTGGCCAAGTTAAATTCCCCCACCCCTGGCCAGGCCAAACTCCCCCAGGCAGGACAGTCCGGATTGTAGTCCATATTCCTGCCGCTGGCCTTGTCAGTCCTGCTTGACGTCGGCAGACGTCAAGCGCGTGAGCCGTGATGCCGCTCCTTTAGCCGGTAGCTTTTCCCCTCGAACTCCAGGATGTGCGCCCGGTGCATGATCTGGGCGAGGATAGTGGTCGCCATCGTGTTGTCGCCGAGGTACTTGCCCCAGTCCTGCACCACCCGGTTGGAGGCCACCACGATGCTGCGCTTGAGCTTGTAGCGCTGGTGCACCAGCGTCGGCAGTAGCTCTCCGGCCTTGTCGCTGATGCGGCGCGCCAGGAACAGGTCGTCGAGCACCAAGAGGTCGGCGTCAACCAGAGCGCGCAGTTGCTGCCGCAGTTCGTCGTCGCCACCGAGCGCGTAGGCGGCGAACGCGCCCTCGCCTCCAGGTAGCGCACGTTGTGTCCTTGCAGCGTGCCTTGGTAGGCCACGGCCTTGGCGATGGTGGCTCTTGCCCGTCCCTGGTCTGCCGATGATCAGCGCGTTTTGCCCCTCGGCGACGAACTTGAGGGTGTGCAGCTCGAAGCACGCAGCCTTTGGCAACTTGGGGTTGAAGCGCCAGTCGAAGTTGGCCAGCGACATGCGATCTTGAACCGGCGATCGCCGGCGCCGTGGTCTTGGTCGACCAGCCGCTGGCGACGGCATCTAGTCGAGCTCAAGGCAGCACTGAAGCTGATTGACGATAAAGCGCCAGCAGTTGCGCCCATCATCTTGCGTAAATTCCGGCTCACCTTGCATGTAGACATTCAGTAGGCCGATGTCCAGCATGCTCAAGTGCTCGTCCTTTGCCGCCGTGTACATGATGTTCTGAAGACCATCGTGACCGTAGTGGCATAGACCAAAGTAGTGGCCAAGTTCGTGTGCCAGGACATAGCGAAAAACCAGCGATGGCCAAGTTTCACGGTAGACGACGCTCGATCCCGTTCCGTTCTCACCTGGCATGACCGAAAGCGTCGCGCAGCATGAGTCGGTACGCCCGAAGTTCGCGCAAGGCGAAAAGAGGTCACGTCCCTCGGTGTTGCCATGGTTGCCCTCGGTGATCTGGAAGAGGGCAAGTGCTAACGCCGTGCATTCCTCTCCACTGCCTTCGCCGGTGCGCAACCCGCGCCGGATCACAAATAAGCCTTGGTGTTGGTCGGCTATCGAGAACGCATACTCAGACTTCTCTTTGATCTCTAAGGTTAAGAATTCCGTATCGGTGATTGCCGTGCCTTGATCCCAGTTAAGGTGAATCCCGAGCTTCTTGTGCTTGCGCGTTGCGATGTCAATCTGCTCTGAGACGACAGTGCGCCGCATAGCGTAGACGCGAAGACGCCTTACACGCGTGCGGTCTTGGTCGGCCAGGTACTCGTTGATCACGCTGCGCGTGACAGGCCATACCGTGTCTTTGCCGTCCGCTCCTACAGAGCGCACCCACGCTCGTGGGCGAAACACGTCCAAACTGCTGAAGCTCAACAGACCGGCCAGTGCGTATAGGTCGAGAGTGCCGTCGTTGTGCCACTGCCAGAGCGGCGTATTCGCGCTGTCCAGCATGAGAGTCCGGTGTTGCGCATTGACCTTGAGACCCCAGTTCGCCTGATCCAGCTTCAGCTTGCTTTTGATACGGTCGCGCGCGGCGGGATTGCTGGCGTAGTTTGTGTCGATCAAGTTCGTCACGAATTCACGCAGCGATTCGCGCTGAAACTGATTGCGTATGCTTCCTATGAAGTAGCCTCCAAAGATGAATCGTCCGGCGTCGAGAACTACATCCACAGCGGCAAGAAAGTAGTCCCCGATCGTCCTGATGGCACCGGCGAAATCCAGTCGCAAGACGGCACCTACGAACCGACCGAAGATTCGCACGAAGCTGAAAAGGTCGTGGCCGATGTCCCTGATGAAGTTGATGAAGCCATTGATGAACCCGCCCAAGATCTTTGCGAAGAAGCCGACGATGGGTCCGAGGTGCACAGCAATGAACGTGACGACAGCATCGACCACATCTCCAGCGGCATCGGTTGCCGCATTCACCACATCCTCGGCCGCATCGGCTACTACATCAACTACGGCCTCAGCAACATCACCGACTGTACTAGCGGCTGATGAGAGCGCATCGCCGATGTCGTCAAATATGCTCACGCGAAATCCTCCTAGGATTGTGCGTCGGAATTCCAAAAACGGCCAGCGCGCGATGCTCACAAATTAGCACACTTGCATGTATAACTACTACTGTACGTGATCTTCAAGTTCGATGTGTGACGTAAAACAAGTGTTTGGCGACAGGCTGGCAGGCAACATCTGGATGTTGCCCGCAAAGGCTGGTAAAGTGTACGGAAAACTATGTCGTTTTGGTGTCGCATACGACAACCACACTTCATAGGTTTTCCGCACATGCTTGTCGGGTACATGCGAGTTTCGTCCGAGTCGGACCGCCAAAATACCAACCTCCAGCGCGACGCCTTGCAGGCCGCGGGTGTCGATGTCCGGCACCTGTTCGAAGATCGAGCGTCCGGAGCAAAGGATGATCGACCAGGATTAACGAAGGCGCTTGCATTCGTGCGACCTGGCGATGTGCTTGTCGTATGGAAGCTGGACCGACTCGGGCGCTCATTGCCGCACCTGCTCTCCATCGTGAACACGCTGAAAGGCAGACAGGTCGCCTTCCGGTCGCTCACCGAAGGAATGGACACTACGACAGCGTCCGGAGAATTGCTATTCCATGTTTTCGGTGCGCTAGCCCAGTACGAACGGGCCTTGACCACGGAGCGCGTGACCGCCGGACTCGCTGCCGCACGCCGGCGCGGGCGTATGGGCGGCCGTCCTCCAGCCATCACCGGCGAGAAGTTGGAGTCCATCCTTGCCGCGCTGAGCGGCGGCATGTCCAAGGCCGCCGCATGCCGAACCTTTGGCGTCAAACGAACCACGCTAATTGAAACAATCGCGCGCATTGGAGGCGCCGGGCCAACATGAGGAGCCTGTGCTCCTCAAAAGTGGCGTGACGCAGGGCGCGCCGCTCGATACTTTCCGCAACCGAGCGGGACAGCTTACTGGCCTTCGAGCAGCAGCGCTACCGCGTCAGCGGATTAAACCTGGTGACGGCCGCTATCGTGCTGTGGAATACCGTGTACCTTGAACGAGCGACGCAGGCCTTGCGCGAGGCCGGCAAGCTGCCCGACGACGGCATGCTGCGATACCTGTCGCCTTTGGGCTGGGAGCACATCAACCTGACCGGGGACTATGTTTGGCGGCAGAGCCGGAACGTTGACGAGGGACGATTCCGTCCGCTAGGGACTGGCGGAAATCCTTAGCGTACTATTTTTTCCGAATTCTGTGGGCACCCCTCGTACTGCCTGCGGCAAGGTGCCTTGCCCTGAACGCTTTTTTAACTGTGCAACATAGCCGACAGGCGCCGCGCCAGGTGCTGCTGCTCGAAATGGGCCACCACATAATCGACGAATACCCGGGTTTTCGACGGCAGCAGTTTTTTATCGGCAAAATACAGCGACAGGTTGCCGCCGTCGACATACCAGTCCGGCAATACCCTGACCAGCGTGCCATTCTCCAGGTAGGGCAGTGCATTCGGCATGCCGACCAGCGTCAGGCCCAGGCCCAGTTGCGCCAGTTGGCAAGCCGCGTCCGGGTCGCTCATCGTCATGCGCACCGGCAAGCCGATAGGGGCTTGTTGCCCGTCGCGGTTGCGCAGCAGCCATGGTCGCACGCGCCCGGTTTGCGGCGACTTGATCAAGATCCCGGCATGCAGCGCCAGGTCGGCCGGTCCGGCCAGCGGCGCCGCGCCGGCCAGGTAAGCGGGAGAAGCCAGCAAGACCCGGTGCGCCGGCGCCAGCACCCGCGCCACCAGGCCGGGCGGCAAGTCGAAGCCGCCGCCGATGGCCGCATCGAAGCCCTGGGCGATCAAATCGACCGGGCGGTTGTCGAAATGCCAGTCCGGCACCACGGCTGGATAGCGCGCCAGGAAATCCGGCAGCAGCGGCAAGATGTACTCGCGCCCGAAACCGATGCCCATGCTGATTTTCAAGGTACCGGCCGGCCGCCCTTGGGCGCTGGTGGTATTGGCCAGCGCCGTCTGGATCGCCGCCAGGCCTTCCCGGACTTCATCCAGGAAACGTTCGCCAGCCTCGGTCAGCGTCAGGCTGCGGGTGGTGCGCTGGAACAGGCGCACGCCGAGGCCGGCTTCCAGCCTGGCGACATTCTGGCCGACCGCCGCCGCGCTCAGGGCCAGCCGCCGGCCCGCCTCGGCAAAACTGCCCGCTTCGGCGGCGCTGACAAAACAATGCATGCTGTTTAAGGTATCCATAGCGCTATTCTAAAGCATTGCTTTCGACTGAAGATGACAATTACCGGCTAGTTATCATTGAGTGATCAACGGATACTGACGGCTCACCAACCTTCAGGAGTCGTATCATGAGTCATCGGAATTTAAGCGGCAAAGTCGTTTTTGTGCAGGGCGGTTCGCGCGGCATCGGCGCGGCCATCGTCACACGCCTGGCCCAAGAAGGCGCGAGCGTCGCCTTCAGCTACGTCAATTCGGCCGAAACCGCCAGGCAGCTGGTGCAAACCATCACCGCCCGGGGCGGCCGCGCGCTGGCGATCCAGGCCGACAGCGCCGACGCCGCCCAATTGCGTGGCGCGATCGGTCAAACGGTGGAGACGTATGGCCGGCTCGACATCCTGGTCAATAACGCCGGCGTGCTGGCGGTGGCGCCTCTGGCGGAATTTACGCTGGAAGATTTCGACCGCACGCTGGCGGTGAATGTGCGCGGCGTGTTCGTCGCGGTGCAGGAAGCGGCCCGCCACATGGGGCAGGGCGGACGTATCATCAATATCGGCAGCACCAACGCCGAGCGCATGCCATTCGCCGGCGGCGGGCCGTACGCGATGAGCAAGGCGGCGCTGGCCGGCTTGACGCGGGGCCTGGCGCGCGACCTGGGACCGCGCGGCATCACCATCAATAATCTGCAGCCGGGTCCGGTCGACACCGACATGAATCCGGCCGATGGCGAGTTCGCCGCCACGCTGACCAGCCTGATCGCGCTGGGCCGCTATGGCAAGGCGGACGAAATCGCCGGCTTTGTCGCCTACCTGGCCAGCGATGAAGCGGCTTATGTGACCGGCGCCAGCCTGACCGTCGACGGCGGTTTTGCCGCCTGATGCAGCGATAACGGCGGGAGCTTGGCTGCCGCCATGGTTATTTCCCGTTATTATTTCCCTTTATAAATCCCGGCTTCCAGGATCACGTCGCCATCCTTGAAAAAGTACGTCGATTTTTTCTCGATCACGCCGGTAGTCGGATTGTTGTAGCGATAATCGACCCAGCCCTTGCCCTTGGTCTTGGCTTCTTCAATGATTTCCTTGCGAAACAGCTTGCCGTCCGCGTCGGGCAGCACCACCATGTTCTTGCCGACCAGCTTGGGATTGGTCGGATGCGCCAGCTGGGTGCCGTCCAGCGCGCGCAACGTCAGGTAGGTATCCTTGGTGACGAACTCGGGATGCTTGCCGTTGATCGCCGTGATCAGCGCTTCCTTGCCATTCTTTTTCAGGAAGGCCGCGCCCTTGTCGACCATGGCGATGGCGACCGCCGGGTCGGACGATGGCGTGTCGGCGGCAAATGCCGCGCTGACTGAAAACAAAGCCAGCGCGACGCCGGCGAATAAGGTGTTGATCGATGTGCTCATGCTGTGCTCCAAAAACAGATACGGAGCACGCAGTGAACCACGATTTGTGATCATAATCAACACGATGATGCCAAATACGTATTAACGCTTATCGCAAGCTGCGATTACAAGTCGAACTTCAGCTCCGCCACATAGGTGCGCTGCGGGTAGGGATGGAAGTTCCAGTACTGGTAATTGTTCAGGTTGTCGATACCCAGCGCGGCGCTCCATTGCCGGGTGATGCGGTAATGGGCGCGCACGTCGGTGGTGAAGTATTTGCTGGCGCCCTGGTAGGCAAAACCATTCGGATCGGAATTGTCCAGCGTCGAAAATTGCGGCCCGCTGTACCGCGCGGCCAGCGTCAGCGTCAGCTGGTCGCCGGCCCGGTAGCTGGCCACGCCGCTGGCGCGCCATTCCGGGATGCGCGGCTGCCATTTGCCGACGCTGGCCGGGAACTGGTCGTTGCGGACGATTTTCGAATCGGTCCAGGTTGCGCTGGTGCTCAGGTCGAGGCCGCGCAGCCACACATCGGCGGCGCTGTACGCGGTTTCCAGGCCCTTGGTATTGATCTGGCCGACGTTTTGCACATTGGTCACATTCGGCGTCACCAACACATTGGTTTGCGAATACAGCGCGTCGGTGGTGCGTTCGCCGAACGCGGTCAGGCGCAGCAAGCCGTTGTCGAGCTTGCGTTCGGCGCTCCATTCGGTGGTCCACGAACGTTCCGGCTTCAGATTCGGATCGTTGTTGACCAGCGTGCCGGCCGCGTTGATGCCGCCCTGGTACAGTTCCGACACGGTCGGCATGCGCACCGCGCGCCCCAGCGACGCTTTTAATACCCAGTCGGCGCTGGCCTGGAACGCCAGCGCCGCCTTGGGCGATACAAACGTGTCGTGGCGTTCGCCTTGCCATACCGTGCTGGTGGTATTGGACGTCCGGCCGTCGCCGGCGCTCCAGCGTTCCAGGCGCGCGCCCAGCACGGTTTTCCAGCGCGGCGCGAATTTCCAGGTGTCCTGGGCATACAGGCTGTTCATCTCGGTCTTGCCGCCAAAGGCCTGGTTGCGCGCCCCCGGCGCACCGGAAATCCAGTCGCTTGCCGCGTTTTCGATGCTGGACAATGTGTACGCTTCGCGCTGGTAGCCGAACTCGGCGATATGCGCGCCATGGATGCCATCGGGACGCCACACGCCCTTGGCCGCGAAGGTATTCCAGCCGGTGCCGCCCTGGTTGACGATGCGGCCCGCGCCGCCATTCAACGCGCCCGGCAAGGCCACCGTCGCGGCGCGCAGGATATCCTTGTGGTAGTCGTACAGGCTGGCCGCGACTTCCCAGTCGAATATTCCCCTGGTATTGCTCTTGACGGTCAAGCCGTGCATCACATGTTCCAGGTCTTCGTTCGACACATTAAAGTCGGTCGGGCTCAAGGTAAAGCTGCGCCCGCCGATATTGACCGTGCCGCTGTACACCGGGCGGCCCTGGGCGTCGCGCAAATACGAGCTTGGCCTGCCTTGCGAAGTGTTTTGCCACAGCCCGAAAGTGTAGCTGGCGCGTACCGTCGGCGAAAAATCATAGGCGAGCTTGGCTTTCAGATGGTCTTGCACCGTGCCGTACTGGGTCGCCGCGCCGAGCAGATACCAATCCTTGAAGGTCCGGTCCTGACCCGGTACGGCGCCGCTGACCGGCACGCCGGCATTGCCCGGCACGCCGGCGCTGAGCAGACGGGCCGGGAAGGTCAGCGGCTGGCCCTTGCTGTCGTTGCGGCTGACATCGGCGAACCACGACCAGTTGCCGCTGCGGTTGCCGAGTGATACGCTGAGCTGCTTGCCCTGGTAGTTGTCGTCGGTGTTATACAGCTCGAACGGCTGGCGCGACAGCGACAGCTTGACATGCGCCTCGAAGCGGGTCGGCATGCGGGTCATATAATCGACCACCGCGCCGACCGAATTGCCGCCGTACGCGGCCGAAAACGGTCCGTACAGCACATCGACGCGCTCGATTTCCTCGGGACTGACCATGCCCCAGCGCGGCGCGAAGGTGGCGCCGTTGCCCAGGTAATTCGACAGCAGGATGCCGTCCGCATACACCATCGAGCGCGCGCTGTTGCCGGTGCCGGAAGCGCGGGTCGACAGTACCGCGTGGTTGTAGTCGCCGATGTAGCGCTTGCGCACCAGCAGGCTGGGCAGGTATTTCAGCGCGTCTTCGGCATCGGTGGCATTGATGCCGCGCTCGATTTCCTGGCGCGTGACGCCCTCGATGGTGGTCGGAATCTGGGTCGGCAGCGAAGTCGGGCGGCTGCCGTTGATGGTGACGGTGCCGAGCTGCTTGAGCGGCGTATCATCGGCGCCGGCCGCCGCTGATGCCTCGTGCGCCGCTTGTGCGAACGCGCCGGACGACAGCGCGGACAGCAGGGCCAGCGCGACAGGGGAGAGTGCAAGATTGAGTTTCATGGTTATTCTTTATTCTGGTGCCGCGGCATGCTGCCGCGGTGGCGGCAGCGGATGAATGTGCTGAATCGGTAAAAAGCGACAATCAGGGCGGCGCGGGCGGACCGCGCGGGCGGGCCGCCGTCCAGCTGAATAAAGGCTGGGGTGGGTCGTAGAACAGCACCGGGTAAACATCGTGGCCGCCGATGGCGCTGAAGCGGGCCAGCGAGGGCGGCAACAGTGCAAACGAGCCGGCATGGGTCGCGCAATACGGACAATGCTGCATGTCCATGGCCGTATCCGGGCCGGGATGGCCGCTGTCGGACAAGGACGCATACTGTACCCCGTCGGCGCTGCAGATTTCGGCCAGTACCGGGCCGCGGCCACCGGAGGCCGCGGCTGCCAAGGCGTGCGAAATCGACGGCGCAAGCGCGCTGAACAGGATTGCCAGGCAGGCGATCCAGGCGTGCAGCATTCTTCTGTGGACGAATCTAACCATGTTTATATTATAAGTAGATCAAGATAAAGCGGCATCAGAAGCGATGATTCAATTGCAGTTCGGCGCGCCGGTCGGCGCCCAGCAGCCATTGGGTCTGGTTGTAATACGCCGTTTCGGCATAGCGCTGGTTGAACACGTTATAACCGCGCAGCGTCAGCGACGTAGCGGCAGCCAGCTGCCAGCGCAGCGCCAGGTCGGTGGTGCTGTACGACGGCATCTTCAGCGTATTGGCGATATCGGCGTTGCGTTGACCCACATGATGCAGGCTGGCGATCGCGGTCCAGTTGCTTGCCAGACGATAGTGAGCGAACAGATTGGCAGTGCGTTTCGGCACGTCGGTCGGCGTATTGCCGTCGCGCGACAGCAACTGGCCGGCGCTGGCTTCGGCAAAATCGTCGTAGCGTGCCCGTACCAGCGCGGCATTGCCCTCCAGTTTCCAGTCGGCGTTCGGCGCCACCGAAAACGTCGCTTCCAGGCCGCGCGACGATTGCTGGCCGACCTGGATGCTTTGATTGATATTGCCTGGGTCTCGGGTCAGCAAATGGTTCTTGACGATGCGGTACGCCGACACGGTCCAGTCGCCCTGCTTGTCCCAGAACGCCTGTTTGAACCCGACTTCGATCTGCTTGCCCCGCGCCAGGTCGAACGCGGCGCGGCTGGCGTTGGTGAACAGCAAGGGGCCGAGCGGATCGGACGCCACCGAATATTGTCCATACAGCGCGCTATGGGCGCTGATATCGAACACCGTGCCAAGCCGGTAGCCGAGGTTGCTGAACGTCTTGTCGAACGATGCGGCCGGATGGATCACATCGCGCCGCGACACGTCGTCATGGTCGTAGCGCAAGCCGCCGATCAGCGACCATTGGCCGTTCAGTTTGACATGGTCTTCGATGAATAGCGCATATTGATGCGCGTTGACGCGGTATTTCGGCAAGGTGGCGTCGGCAGTGAGGAATAACCCGGGTTGGGAGTTGTCCAGGTCGACCGTGCTGCTGCCCGAGTACGGCGCGTTATTGGTATGCTGGAACGTGGTGCGGTTGACTTCGACGCCGCCCGAAAAAGTGTTGGCCAGGCCGAACAGCTGGCTGTCGCGCTTGAACGACGTGGTGCTGCCGACTTGTTCCAGGCCGTGCAGGATTTCCGTGTAGCCACTGCGGCCGACCAGGCCGCTGGCTGCCTGCCACTGATACGTTTCCGCATCGCGCCAATGGCGCCGGCTCTTGATGCGGTAGATGCTGCTCGATACTTCCAGGCCGGGCGCGGCTTGCCATTCCATCGCCAGCGACGTCAGGCTGTCCCGGTACTGGATCAGGCTGTCGGCGACGTTATAGTTTTTATTGAAGGTGGCCGGCGAAAATTGACCGTTGATCAGCGGCACGCCGAAATAGCGCATCGGCCGCTGATTGCCTTGCGCGTGCGACAAGGTGACATGCAGCGCCGGCGACACATCGTAGCGCAGCGCGCCCGACACCGTGGTGTCGCTGGACTGGCCGCGGTCGACCCAGTTATCGCTGCGGTTGGCGCTGGCGTCCAGCCGGTACGACCAGTGCGGGGCGACCGCGCCGCCGCTGCCGAACGCGAAACGGCGGGTGTTTTCGCTGCCGAGGCCCAGCTGGATCTCGTTCCGGACCGGCGTCTGGCCCGGTTTTTTGGGGATCACATTGATCACGCCGCCGATCGCGCCTTCGCCGTAAATCACCGACGCCGGGCCGCGCAGCACTTCGATGCTGTCGACCGACCAGGTATCGAAAGGAAACGTCAGCGCGCCCGCGCCATACGGTTTGACGCCGTCATACAACTGCGTCACCGACGCAAGGTCGGTAAAGCCGCGCGCCGCCACCGCCGCACCGCCATTGCCGGGGTGCGGGAACACATTCAAGCCGGCCGCCTTGCTGATCGCATCGATGACGCGGGTATCGCCGCGGTCGACCAATTGCGTACGGCTGATGCTTTCCACGCTGGCCGGCGTTTCCATGGCGCTCAGGCCGAGCCTGGAACCGGTGGCCAGTCCCCGTTGCAACGCACCGGGCAAGGCCGCCTTGACTTCCACCACGGGGCCATGGTCGTCACTGTCGGTAACGGCAGGGCTAGCCGCCCACGCTTGTTGTAGCGGCAGCGCAATGCTGCTGGCCAACAGCAGGCCGATACGAGCAGTGGCGCCGCGACGCATGGGCGCCAGCGTTTTGCTTTCGGAATAATTCGATTTCATAACACTCCTACAGTTTGAAAAGTGTCCTGGCAGCCATAGGCAAGCCTGGTCCGCCAAAGACGAGGGAACAAAACTTGTGACGGCATGCGTAGCAGTGGCGGGACCGAATATCGATGGCGCGGCTGAACGCCGCGCTGGCGCACGGAGGCGTTCAGGCGGCAAGGCTCAGATGGTTAGCGGCGCGCTCGGCGACATGCGGCATCCTGCGCCGGCATGCATGCGTCAGGAAAGGCTGGGCGGACCGCGCGGACTGGACGGCGTCCACGAAAACAGCGGCGTTGCGGAATGGTAAAAAAGAGGCGGGAACACGTCGTGGCCGCTGAGCGGCAGCAGCAATGGCGACGCGCTGGACGGCAGGGCAAAGGTACCGGCATGGGTCATGCAGTACGGGCAGTGCTCAAAATGGTGCTTGATAGAATCGCCGGATGGCTTGTCCGGCCCGGCCTGGTCCAGGCTGATATATTGCGTGCCGTTGACGGTACACAATTCGATCAAATTGGCCGGGCCGCCGATGGCCGTCATGGCCTGGGAAATCGATGGGGCGAGCGCATTCATCAGGATCGCCAGACAGGCTATCCAGATATGCAATTTCTTTACGCTAAAAAATTTCCCCATGGTGCGTCATTATAACCAGGAGACTGGGCCAGGTGCCAGGCCAATATTCACACCGCCAAGCTACAGCGCGGCATGTGTCGCCGGCAGAATTCCGCTAAGATAGGCATCAATTACACGCCAATGGAAAATAGTTTTCTATGGCAATTTTAATGATGGCAGAGACCAGGAACCCCATGACCCATTCGACTCGGCAGCACACTATACTGACCTCGCATGGCTCCCTCGCGGTAGAGCAGAGCGGCGATAGCGGCATACCGATACTCTTTATTCATGGCAATTCGACCTGCCGTGGCGTTTTTCACCATCAACTACAGGGCCAGCTGGGCGCGCATCAGCGCCTGATCACCTTCGATTTGCCGGGCCACGGCCAGTCCGGGAACGCGCCGGACCCGGTGCACAGCTACACCCGGCCGGGTTTTGCCGAAGCCACCGTCGAATTGCTCGGCAAACTGGGCGTCGATGAAGCGATCGTGGTCGGCTGGTCGCTGGGCGGCCATATCGGCATCGAAATGATGCCGCATTTTGCGGGACTGCGCGGCTTGATGATCAGCGGCACGCCGCCAGTCGCCAACGATAATATGGCGCAAGGTTTCAAAGGTTCGCCGCATATGGGGCTGGCCGGCAAGCAAGAATTGTCGCAAGAGGAGGTCGCCATTTTCGCCAAGGCGATTTTCGGCGACCTCGACGATCCATTCTTGCGCAATGCGATGGTCCGTTCGGATGGCCGTTTCCGCAGCCGCCTGTTCGAGGCGGCCCGCGCCGGCGCCGGGGTGGACCAGCGCCAGGCGGTGGAAAGCAGCCTGGTGCCGCTGGCGGTGCTTAATGGCGCCGACGACCAGATCGTCAATCTCGACTATATCGACAGCCTCCGCTACGCCAATCTGTGGCAAGGCGAGTGCAAGCGGCTCGATGGCGTCGGGCATGCGCCGTTCTGGCACAAGCCGGCCGCATTCAACCAGTTGCTGCTGCGTTTCGCGGCCGATGTGAGCAGCGGCCGCGCCGATGCTGGCGCTGGCCGCTCATGATGCGCTGAACGATAACTCGGCCTGCAACTGGCCGAGTATCAATTCAAGCCCGGATGCGAAGATCGGGCCGAGACAGGGCACCCGCAAATGCGGCGCCACTTCTGTGACCCGGGGAAACACTTCCGGCAAATTAAAATCCTCCAGGATGATCGGCGTCGCATGCGGCTGCAAAGCCCGGCTGCCAACTTCGGCGATGCCGGCGCCGGCGCTGAAGTTGGCCAGCATGCGGTAATAACGGGCGCTCTGTTCCGGCGTCGCTCCGGCGTCGGCGAATGCCTGCAGCAAATGCTCATAAAATTCCAGCGCGCGGCGGGTGCGGAAGCGCCGCTGCACCATCGCCAAAAAGGCTTGCGGGTGCTCGATCGATAGCCGGCGCATGCCGTGAAAAGTCTGGCGTATCCGCTCCAGCCCGGCCAGCGCCGGATCCATGAAACTCTCCACTAATTCGAGCAGGCAATCCGTGACGCCATCCAGCAACTCCGCCTTATTGGTAAAGTAATAGTACAGCGTCATCGCTTCAACGCCGAGACTGGCACCGAGCTTGCGCATCGACAACTGATCAATCCCCTCGGCATCGATCAGCGCCAGTGCGGCGGCCGCGATGCGTTCGCGGTCCAGCGCGGTTTCCTTTTTTTTTCTGCTCATCACAAGTTGTCTCTTCTAAGCCAACACACTCAATTATTCTTACGATGTAAGTTTTTACGGTGTAAGATATGTCCTGTTGCGTATTATAACTAGCAAAACGTCAAGAAAGAAGAATTTGATATGTCTCTTTTGCAAGATCAGCAAATAATCTTGGCCGACAGCATAGAAGCAGAGGCTATCGGCGACTGTTTCAGGGCTGCGCCACCACGCTACGGCAACCTCGCGCTACAGTCCATCGATCGCACCCTATTGCTGTCGCCCACGCTGTCGACGCCGTTCCTGAACCGCGTCGTCGGCCTCGGCAATGGTGGCGCGGTGAGCCAGGCCATGCTGGAAGAAATCATGGCGCTGTACCGGGAGCGCGGCATCGCTAACTATTGGATACAGGTCTCGCCGCTGGCCCGGCATCTGCTTCCGCTGCTGGAAAAAAATGGCTTTCAGCCCGCCGCGAACAAGGGAATCGAGCAATTTCTACTCGATCAATCCATACCGTTTGCCGGCACGCTGCAGGTCAGGGAAGTGACGGCGCAAGAGTCCGGCTTGCTCGGCATGGTGCTGTGCCGTTCTTTTTCTTTCCCCGAATCGATGCAGGAATGGTTCGCGGCGATGGCGATGCGCAAGGGCTGGCGCTTTTATTTCGCTTGCCACGATGGCGTGCCGATTGCTGTCGGCGGGCTATATCTGTCGGGAACCCGCGCGTGGCTGGGCATGGGCGGCACCTTGCCTGAGGCGCGCCGCCTCGGCGCACAAGCGGCGTTGATCGCGGCGCGCGTACTGGCCGCGCAACAAGCCGGTTGCCGCGATATCGGAGTGGGAACCTGGCATCCGAAAGAGGGCGAAAACAATTCCTCCTTGAATAATATCCTGCGCGCCGGCTTCCGCCGCGTGGCGCTGCGCCTGAATTATGGACTGGTGACGGCCTGAGTCGTATTGTTGAAAAATGGCAGTAATTTACTTAATAAATGAGGGATGATGATGGATAGGCGTAATTTTCTTGCAACGAGTGTCGTCTCGGCGGTAGCCGGTACGGTGGCCGGCACGGCGAGCAGCGGCGCGGCAGTGGCGGCGCCAGCCCGGCCAGCCGGCGGCGTGGACGGTATCACGGTGACACAGCCCGACGGCTTGAATCCGCCCGGCATCCGGACCGCCGGCGTGCGCATGGTTCCGGTGGTCGGCGGCAAATACAAAGTATGGACCAAGAAAATTGGCAGCGGCCCGGTCAAGGTGCTGCTGCTGCATGGCGGCCCGGGATTTACCCATGAATACCTGGAAGCGATGGAATCGTTCCTGCCGCAAGCAGGGATAGAAATGTATTACTACGACCAGTTGGGCTGCGGTAATTCCGACCAGCCGGACGATCCTTCGCTGTGGACCTTGCCGCGCTACCTGGAAGAGGTGGAAGAAGTCCGGCGCGGCCTGGGCCTGGAGAATTTCGTGCTATACGGCCATTCCTGGGGCGGCATCCTGGGGATCGAATATGCGCTGCACCATCAACGACACTTGCGCGGCCTGGTCATTTCCAACATGGCCGCCGGCATGCAGGCATACCTGAAACGGACTAACGCCATCAAGCAGCAACTGCCGCCGGCCTTGCTGGCTCAACTGGAAGCGCTGGAAGCGAAAGAGGCTTACGACTCGCCGGAATACGAAAAGATCATGATGGAAGAGTTATATCCCAAGGTAATCTGCCGCATCCAGCCATGGCCGGACGCCGTCGGCCAGACCTTGCGCCACGCGAATAACAAGATCTACAACCAGATGCAGGGGAAAAGTGAATTCCTGATGACCGGCAACCTGAAGGATTGGGAACGATGGGACCGGCTGCATGAGATCAAGGTCAAAACCCTGACGATCGGTGCCAAATACGATGAAATGGATCCCGAGGATATGCAAAAAATGGCAAAAATGATGCCGAACGCAAGCTCGTTCATCTGCCAGAATGGCAGCCACCTGAGCATGTGGGACGAGCAGGCGTTTTATTTCCAGCATTTATTGCGTTTTCTGAAAGCAGTGTAGGAGTACATCAGGTCGCCGAATAGATTTCTATGCGGAAATGGTTTGTGCGGAAACTATTTGTGATTTCATGCTATATTGAAATCAGCCAGACACAATCCGGCCGGAATTCCGGCGACCTCACTCCCTCTGCAAGGAAAATCGACTGCATGAACCAAAGCAAAAAAACACAGATCATGACGATGACGGCGCTGGCCGCTGCCGCCACCCTGCTGGCCGCCGCCCATGCCCACGCCGGCGTCGGTGCGACCACGCTGTTCACCAGCTATGAAGCGGAAGCCGGCACGGTGGTCGGCGGCGCCAAGGTGGTGGCGCTGACAGCGGCGCCGGCCACGCGCTTCGCCAGCCCGGAACTGGAGGCATCCGGCCATGCCTACGTGGCGATGACCGGCAAGAACCAGGAAGTATGGTGGACCAATAACACCGGCAAGCCGATCAGCTTCATCAATGTGCGCGCCAGCATCCCCGACGCGCCCGGCGGCGGTGGCATTACCGCCACGCTGAACCTGTACGTCAACGGCGTATTCCGCCAGCACCTGAACCTGAACTCGCGCCAAAGCTGGATTTACGAGGGCAAGGAATACCAGGCCAGCGACCAGAATCCGGTCTCGGGCAAGCCGCGCGCCTTCTTCGACGAAACCCACGCCTTCATCGTCGGCGAGCCGATCGGGCCGGGCAGCACCTTTTCGCTGCGCACGGATAGCGACAACACGGCGGCGTTTTACAATATCGATGTGATCGACGTTGAAAATCCGCCGCCGCCACTGGCCCAGCCCGCCAATTCCATTTCGATCACCAGTTGCGGCGCGGTCGCCGACATGGCGCCGACCAATGGCGGCGGCAACCCGAACGCCAGGGACAGCACCGCGGCGATCCAGAATTGCATCAACCAGGCGCAATCGCAAAACAAGATCCTGTGGATTCCCTCAGGCAACTTTTATCTGAAAGGCACCAATGGGCTGGTGGCCAAGGGCATCACCATCGAAGGTGCGGGCATGTGGTACAGCACGATTTACCGCGACGTGCCGCTGCCGAACGCCAACGGCCTGGGCGCGATCTTCCAGCTGACGTCGACGACGGTGCGCAATTTTCACGTGGACTCCAACGCGCGCAGCCGCGAACCCGTCGATGGCGCCGGTGGTGCGATGGATACCACCGGCACCAATTGGCTGGCGGAAAATCTCTGGACCCAGCACGTCCTGTCCGGCTTCTGGGCCTCGGGCACCGGCGGCATGGTGCGCAATAACCGGCTGACGTCGATCTGGGCCGACGGCTGCAACCTGAATAACGTCGCGCTCGACACCAGCATCGGCAACTACCTGACCGCGACCAATAACTTTATCCGCGGCACCGGCGACGATGGCATGGCGATCAATTCGGTCGCTTACAACGATACCGACCATGGCCGCGTGTACTACACGCCGATGACCAATATCACCCAGACCAACAACACGGTGATCAGCGCATGGAATGGCAAGGGCATCGGCGTGTATGGCGGCAGCAATAACCTGGTGGCGAATAACTATATCGCCGACACGGCGCGCTATTCCGGCATGGGCGTGGGCCGCTTCGGCAGCAACGGCAGCGACCTGCATGCGTCGCGCATCAGCGGCAACCTGATTGTCCGGTCCGGCGGCAATGGCTTCGACCAGGGCCAGCCGGCGCTGCATATCGGCAGCGACAGCGACGACCCGAACCTCGGTATTATCGATGACATCGAGGTCAGCGGAAATAGCGTCGTCGACGCCTTGTACGATGGTATCGGTTTCTCGATGTCGACCAATATCCGGCTGCAGCAAAATACCGTGACCGCGCCATGGCGCAACGGGATCGTCATCGGTGCGCCGTTCTATTCGACGCCGAAGGGCGACGCGACGATCAGCAATAACACGGTCAGCGGGCTTCGCAGCGGCAAAGTTGCGTACGCCAACTATGCCAAGAACTTCCAGGCTACGCTCAGCGGCAATAACTGGTAAGCCATCGGTTGCCGTGCCGGGAATCCGTTGCCGGCACGGAGCAACTATATTCAACTGTATCAATTTCCACACAGAAACAGTTCTACTGGAAACAGCTTGCTGGTTTTGTAGTTGAGCATGCTATATTTCACTGCCGAAACTAATACAGCGGACCGCAGCCAGGGTAACCATAGCCAGCGGCCCGGTACCGGGAATGGCAGCAACGACCAACGCCGCCGGCAGTCCGGCGGCCTACCCACTACATCCGCAAGGAGCATCGACTTAATGACCCGACATAAAAAAACAAGCGCCATGACGATGACCGCCATCGCCACCGCCGCCAGCATGCTGGTGGCCGCACACGTGCACGCCGCCGTCGGCGCGACCACGACTTTCGTCAGCTATGAAGCCGAAGCCGGCACGGTGGTCGGCGGCGCCAAGGTGGTGTCGCTGACAGCGGCACCGACCACGCGCTTCGCCAGTCCGGAACTGGAATCGTCCGGCCACGCCTACGTCGCCTTGACCGGCAATAACCAGGAAGTATGGTGGACCAATAACACCGGCAAGCCGATCAGCTTCATCAACGTGCGCGCCAGCATCCCCGACGCGCCCGGCGGCGGTGGCATCACCGCCACGCTGAACCTGTACGTCAACGGCGTATTCCGCCAGCACCTGAACCTGAACTCGCGCCAAAGCTGGATTTACGAAGGCAAGGAATATCAGGCCAGCGACCAGAATCCGGCGTCGGGCAAGCCGCGCGCCTTTTTCGACGAAAGCCACGCCTTCATCGTCGGCGAGCCGATCGGGCCGGGCAGCACTTTTTCGCTGCGCAAGGATAGCGACAACACGGCTGCCTTCTACAATGTCGATGTGATCGACGTTGAAAATCCGCCGGCGCCGCTGGCGCAACCCGCCAATTCCATCTCGATCACCAGTTGCGGCGCGGTCGCCGATACGACGCCGACCAATGGTGCCGGCAACCCGAACGCCAAGGACAGCACCGCGGCGATTCAGAATTGCATCAACCAGGCGCAATCGCAAAACAAGAGTGTGTGGATTCCCTCAGGCAACTTCTATCTGAAGGGCACCAACAGCCTGGTCGCCAAGGGCGTCACCATCGAAGGCGCCGGCATGTGGTACAGCACCATCTACCGCGACGTGCCGCTGCCGAACGCCAACGGCCTGGGCTCGATCTTCCAGCTGACCTCGACGACGGTGCGCAATTTCCATGTCGATTCCAATTCGCGCAGCCGTGAATCGGTCGATGGCGCCGGCGGCGCGATGGATACAACCGGCACCAATTGGCTGGCGGAAAACATCTGGACCCAGCACGTCTTGTCCGGTTTCTGGGCCTCGGGCACCGGCGGCATCGTCCGCAATACCCGGCTGACGTCGATCTGGGCCGACGGCTGCAACCTGAATAACGTGTCGCTCGACTCCACCGTCGGCAACTACCTGACCGCGACCAATAACTTTGTCCGCGGCACTGGCGACGATGGCATCGCGATCAACTCGGTCAACTACAACGACACCGACCATGGCCGCGTGTTTTACTCGCCGATGAGCAATATCACCCAGACCAACAACACCATCATCGGCGCCTGGAACGGCAAGGCGATCGGCGTGTATGGCGGCAGCGGCCACCTGGTGGCAAACAACTACGTCGCCGACACGGCCCGTTATACCGGCCTCGGCGTTGGCCGTTTCGGCGTCAATGGCAGCGACCTGCATGCGTCGCGCATCACCGGCAACACCATCGTGCGGTCCGGCGGCAATGGTTTTGACCAGGGCCAACCGGCGCTGCATATCGGTAATGGCAGCGATGGCCACGACGTCGGCATCGTTGACGACATCGAAGTCAGCAACAATACCATCATCGGCTCGCTGTATGACGGCATCGGTTTCTCGACGTCGACCAATATCCGGCTGGAACAAAATACCGTGACGGCGCCATGGCGCAACGGCGTGGTGATTGGCGCACCGTTCTATCCGGCGCCAAGCGGCAGTGCCAGCATCAGCAACAACACGGTCACCGGCGTCAGCGCTGGTAAAGTGCCATACGCCAAATATTCCGCAGGCTACCAAGCCACGCTGAGCGGAAATAACTGGCAATAAGTTAGTCATAAAAATGTAATTTAATGGTAATTAAATGTGCTCATTGGGAATATTTTCCTTGTGGGCACATTTCAAGAATTCTGTTAGGATCATGGGTTGATAGTTGCTGGTGGGCATATAAACACCCTGTATCAGACATTCAAGAATGTTCTTTTAGCAGCAATCTTCAGTCCTATCGTGCTACTTTATCTTGCAAAATCGATTACTTATTTTCGCGCAGTGCGTCTCCACAACTGCCGGCAGCTTCCCTCGAACGACTCTCATCATGAAAAACTTAGCTATCGCGCTCCTGGGCGCCTCCACCATCGGCATCACCGTCCCGGCGCTTGCCGGCCCCGACTGGCAAGTGATCGACCACGCGCGCGTGGCCAAGGCCGAACACCTTCAGCAGCAAGCGCATGAACAGCCGCAAGCAGTCTCCACGGCCTGCCGCGAAGCGTCAAAAAAACTCGTCTTGCCGCTCGATCATGGTCCCCATGCGCAAGCAACGCCCTGGCTGAATCAGCAGCGTTTGCGTCAAGCCGAAGAAGCGCGGGCCAAGGCCTGCGCCGCCACGCCGCAGCCCGACAATCGCCAGCACGCATAAGGCCGTTTCTTCGCAGGAATATTTACCGAATATTAGACAACATATCCCCCCATAAGTTTCAATATAAGTCATTGAATAATAAATAAATTTTATTATTCGTGCGCGCCAATGCCCGGATAAAAAACACGATAACATTCCTCCTGTCTTTTAAATTAACTCCCCCATTCAAAAGGCCGGGACAGCGCCGCTCTGCTGGTCTGCGCGCGAATATCAAAGATATTAATTAATGAAATTAATAATTTCTAAAATGATATTAATTAAATCGTGTGCATATTATTCTGGAGGCAATAATGTCGAAAACAAGCAAGTCCGCGAATAATCTCCATCATGTTAAAAATCAATGGGGCGGCCCTTCCGCGCCATGGAACGAAGGCGGGGTATGGGTGCTCGGCGGCCGCTCCGGCCAAAACGTGGCGGCGCTGAACATCAACTCGGCCGATGGCGGCAACACCTTCACCGGGGCCATGAAGTATGTCGGCGAAGGCCAGATCGGTTTCCGGGCAACATTAACGCAAAGTAATACCTACCTGGTCGAAAACCAGTGGGGCGGCGACTCCGCGCCGTGGAATCCAGGCGGCACCTGGGTCATCGGCGGCCGTAGCAACCAGAATGTGGTGGCGCTCAATGTCGAGTCCAGCGACGGCGGCAATACCCTGGCTGGCAGCATGAGCTATAACGGGGAAGGGCCGATCGGCTTC
>NZ_HG322949.1:2754919-2774223 GCF_000723165.1 Janthinobacterium agaricidamnosum NBRC 102515 = DSM 9628 | reverse complement strand
GTCGAAAACCAGTGGGGCGGCGGCTCCGCACCCTGGAATCCGGGCGGCACCTGGGTCATCGGCGCGCGCGACCAGGGCGTGGCTGGCGTCGATATTTCATCGGCGGACAATGGCAAAACCCTTACCGGCAGCATGAGCTATGTCGGCGAAGGGCCGATCGGTTTCCGCGCGACGGCGATTGCCGGCAATAATTATCAGGTTGAAAACCAATGGGGCGGCAACTCGGCCCCGTGGCGTCCGGGCGGCGTATGGCTGATCGGCGCCCGCGGCGGCCAGAGTGTGGTGGCGCTGAAAATCACGTCCGACGACAGCGGCAATAGCCTCAATGGCAGCATGAACTACAGCGGCGAAGGGCCGATCGGCTTCCGTGGGTTTATCGAGCCACAATAGCTCAGTAGGTCGTAATCTTAGCTTGAGTTAAAAAATCCCGGGCAGCGCCCCGGGATTTGATCGCATGGCCGATCCCACCCAGCTCGCACCAGCGGCTAGGCGGCGTCAATCCGGTCTTGCGAGGATACGGTGCCATCTTCGGCCGGCGCCGGCGGATGCAGCAGATGCAAGGCCAACACGAAAGGCCCGTGCTCCAGTTCCGCGAAGGCGCTCTTCAGGGCCTGCGTGGACTGCCGACTTTCCAGGTGCATATTGACAAAGGCAGTCATGCCGCGTCCGATGTCTATCCACAGGGCGGGCTGCTGCGCCTTATCTTCCTTCTTGCGAATATTCGTATACGTCGTGATGACGCCGTCGCTGGAAGCCGCCAGGTAAGCGGACAGCAGCGAAAAGGCCAGCACCCCGATGTAGGCCGGCAGCGGGACATGCGAGGTGCCGCCGGATAGCGCACTGCTGAGGCGCGGAACAAAATTCGAGGCGACCGAACCGAAAATACCAAAGTGAAATGATTTGGAGATGCTGCGTATCATTTCGTCGGTCATTTCGCTGCGGGTATAGTTCGATTTGACGCCGGCTTGCCAGATACCGCCGCCGGAAAATTTTCCTGCGGCATCGCTTACTTTCTTGATCACGTGCGGCGCATCCTCGATGGCCTTCCAATTGCCTTGGAGCACGCTTTCCTGTTCCTTGGTCCAGACGCGATGGGCTTCCTCCAGTTTTTCCTGCTCTTCCTTCAATTTTTCACGTGCCGCCGGGGTCAGCTTTTCCAATTCCTGCGGCGTCAGCTGATTGATTTCTTTTCGGGCGATATTGATGGCTTTGGTCAGCATCACTTTTGCCGGGGTAGCGACCAGTGCGCGGACTTTCTTTTCATCGAAGTCGTCCGGCCCCAGCTCTGCACCGGTGGCAATTTTTTGTTGGCCGCTGTCGTTGTAAATATCGGCATGCAATATATTGAGCTTGTGTTTCGCTTCACCCTTGCTCTGCTGGTCCCACGGTGCGAGAAACAGATATTGCACCACCAGCCCGGCCAGCACGATAGCGATCGAGGTCCAATACACTTGCGCCGGCGACAGCCATCCGGCGCGGTGCGAGCCATGGGCAAACAGCGGCGGCAGGGCTGCCAGCATCGGGCGCGACACGCCGAGCCAGAAACGGTGCTTGCCGCCTTCGACCTGGCGGTCCACATTATCCCCGGTGATGGCCAGCTTCTCGGCCTGCGCGATCAGTTTCATGCCCTGCCGATACAGCGCCTGAAGCTCTGCCGCTGGTAAGGTGTCTTTCAGGACAAGTAATAAATCATGGCCCAGTTCCTGCGGCTTGGCGATTGCCTTGCGCACATTGTCCAGCGTATGGCTGCCTTCGCCGTAGCGTGCTTCAAACGCCGGCTTGATATCTTCCTGCAGCAAACGCTGCAAGAGAAGGGTATTTTGTTCTTGCAGTGCCGCGCTTTGCCTGGCGGTTTCCGCCGCTTCGATTTTTGGCCGATGTTTATAGTTGACATTTTTGTCGAGGTTGACCGAAGGGCCGCCACGCGCCTGGACATGGACCGAGGTGGCGGTCAGCAGCGGATAGGTCACGGTATTGATGAAAACGTTGGCGACCGCCAGCACCGCGCTCGCATACAAGGCGTCATACGGGTCGCCGGTGGTCTTGCTGATCGCCGGGATGACCGCATATTGCAGTAGCAGGGCCGGCATTTTCGCCGTCTGCAAGATGAAACTGGACAGGCGTTGCGCTTTTTTCTGGGCCGCCAGGTCTTCCTTGCGCATGCCGAGCGCGGCGCACCAGCGGGCCAGGTATTGCTCGTCGAATTGGTCGAGGCTTTTCTGACGCAGCCCCAAGGCCGTATGCAGCCGCGACAAATAAGATTGCTGGTCAAATTTTCCGGGCGGCTTGGTTTGCGCCCTCAGCTTGCCTTCCATCACACAGCGTGGCGTGATGGCGGTCATTTCATTGATCAGGCTAGCCAACTCCGCTGTATCGATCGGGCGCTTGTTGGCTTTCTCGATCACGCTTTTAATCTCATCCCATTCAGGGGGGAACGGGCTCAGCACCGCGTCATCCTGCCGCTCGATATCGCCTCCGGCAGCGGCGCGGCGGACAGCAGGCGGTATCGAGACGGTTGGCGCCGGCGTCTCAGGGGGCGCAGGCGGATGGGGATCGCTCCAACGCGTCCGCTCTTGCAGATCAGGGGGGGATAAGTGATGGATGGGCATGTGAAAACTCCTTGAATGAGAATTATTTATAATTAGGTCATATACGTGACCTTGGGAAACAGAGAGTTCCAGTCCGCGGGGAGGGAGCGTATTTTTTGGCCAAAAAAAAATCCCGGGAAATTCCCGGGATTGGATGCAAGCCTGCTGCACCGGCCAGGCGGCCGGTGCAGCGTATCGTCAACCTCAGGCAGCCTGGCGCAGCGCCTTGGCGGCGGCCACCATATTGCTCAGTGCCGGCAGCACTTCAGCCCATTGGCGGGTTTTCAGGCCGCAGTCAGGATTGACCCACAGGCGTTGCGCTGGAATGCGCTCGGCCGCTTTTTTCATCAATTGCTCGATGTGTTCCTGGGTAGGAATGTTCGGCGAGTGAATATCGTACACGCCAGGGCCGATTTGGTTCGGGTAGTTGAAGTGATCGAACGCATCCAGCAACTCCATGTCCGAGCGCGAGGTTTCGATGGTAATCACGTCGGCGTCCATGTCGGCGATCGACGCGATGATATCGTTGAACTCGGAATAACACATATGGGTGTGGATCTGGGTCTGGTCTTTGACGCCGTTGGCGCTGATGCGGAACGACTCGACGGCCCAGTCCAGGTACTCTTTCCATTGCGCCTTGCGCAGCGGTAAGCCTTCACGCAGTGCCGCTTCGTCGATCTGGATCACGCGCACGCCGGCTTTTTCCAGGTCTTGCACTTCTTCGCGGATGGCCAGCGCCAATTGCTTGCAAGATACCGAACGCGGTTGGTCGTCGCGCACGAACGACCAGTTCAAGATGGTTACCGGACCGGTCAGCATGCCTTTCATCGGCTTGCTGGTCAGCGATTGCGCATAGCTGATCCACTCGATGGTCATCGCCTTCGGACGGCTGATATCGCCGAACAAGATAGGTGGTTTGACGCAACGAGAACCGTACGATTGTACCCAGCCGAACTGGCTGAATGCATAACCTTGCAGTTGTTCGCCAAAGTATTCGACCATGTCGTTACGCTCGGCTTCGCCGTGCACCAGCACGTCCAGGCCCAGTTCTTCCTGTTCACGCACGCTGCGCGCGATTTCCGCCTGCATCGCGGCCTTGTAGCCGGCGGCGTCCAGCGTGCCTGCCTTGAAGGAGCTGCGGGCCAGGCGGATTTCGGCTGTTTGCGGGAAGGAGCCGATGGTGGTGGTCGGGTAGGCCGGCAGTTTCAGCAAGGCGGCCTGTTCGGTGGCGCGGCTGGCGTAGCTGCTCTTGCGGGCGCCCAGGCTGGCGTCGATTTGTCCGACGGCTTTTTGCACGGCAGGGTTATGCACGCGCGGCGATGCGCGGCGGGCTGCCAGCGCGGCCTGGTTGGCTGCCAGCGCTTCCTTGACCGAATCGCGGCCGCCACGCAGGGCTTGCGCCAGCACTTGCAGTTCTTCCAGTTTTTGCAGTGCGTAGGCCAGCCACGATTTGATTTCCGCGTCGAGCTTTTGCTCGCTGTCCAAGTCGACCGGCACGTGCAGCAAGGAGCACGAAGGCGCTACCCACAGGCGTTCGCCAAGGCGCTTGGCCAGCGGTTCCAGCCATTCCAGCACGGCGCTCAAATCGGTTTTCCAGATGTTGCGGCCGTTGATCACGCCCAGCGACAGTACTTTGTCCGCAGGCAGCAATTCCAGCAGTGGAGCAACATCGACGCGGCCGTTGATGGCGTCGATATGCAAGCCGGCGACCGGCAGGCTCGCGGCCAGTTCGCGGTTTTCCAGCAGTTGGCCGAAGTAGGTAGCGACCAGCAGCTTGACGTTGCTGGCTTTCAATTGAGTATAAGCGCTGCTAAACGCTTGTTTCCAGTCGGCATCGAGTTCGGTGACGAGGATAGGCTCGTCGACCTGTACCCATTCGACGCCTTGTTCAGCCAGCGTGTTCAGCAGTTGTGAGTAGACGGTCAGCAAGGCCGGCAACAGTGCCAGCTTGTCGGAGTTGTCCTTGGCCTTGCCTTGCGCCAGGTAGGTCAGCGGACCGACGATGACCGGCTTGGCCTTGACGCCGTTTTGCTTTGCTTCGGCCAATTGTTCCAGCAGGCGCGATGGATCCAGCTTGAAGGTGGTCGCGGCAGTGAATTCCGGCACGATGTAGTGATAGTTGGTGTCGAACCACTTGGTCATTTCGCCTGCGGCGACGCCACCGCAGCAGCCTGCGTGCTCTTCAGCGCTTTGCGCCGAACGGCCGCGCGCGACGCGGAAATAGTTATCCAGTACATCACCGTGGAAACCGGCTACGCGCTCTGGCAAGTTACCCAGCGTGAAGCTCATGTCCAGCATCTGGTCGTAGAACGCGAAATCGCCCACCGGCACCAGATCCAGGCCAGCCTGTTTATTCCAGTGACGCTTGCGCAACTCGGCGCCGAGTTCTTTCAACGCATCGCGGGACGATTCGCCTTTCCAGTACGATTCCAGCGCGAACTTCAATTCACGCTTGGCGCCGATGCGCGGAAAACCGAGATTGTGGATAGTGGTCATGTCATACTCCTGACAAATATGCAATTCGACCATACTAGAGCGCGCGACCAATGAAGTAAAATGGTCTTTTTTCACGTATCAATGACTTATGCTCATGCTTCATATTGAAACGCAGTCCGAAGCTGATTCTTTCAGATAAGAATCAGTCGATAAAGCGCTGGCGTATCAGCCACTTCTGGAACAGCTCGGGCCAGACTTGTTCTTCCGGCATGTCCGTCGCCAGGCCCACGCCGTGCGCGCCGTGTGGAAACAGATGGATGTCGGCGCTGATACCGGCCGCCTTCAGCGCATCGCCGAAGATCACGCTGTTTTGCGGATCGATGCGCTGGTCATCCATGCTGACGAACAGAAAAACCGGCGGCGCATGGGGACCGACATTATTCTGGCCGGACAGGCTCGCCTCCAGCTGGCGCAATTGCCCGCCGTGATAGCCTTCCAGCAGATGGCTGCGCGTATTCGACTTGCCATAGACCGCCGGATCCATCGAAATGACCGGATAGCCGAGGCCGAGCATATCGACCTTGCCGGAGCTGGCATCGACCGCGTCGCGCAGCGGCAAGCCGAAATCGTCGTCCGGATGCAGTGCCAGCGTGGTCGCCAGATGGCCGCCCGCTGAAAAGCCGAATACCCCGATGCGTTTCGGGTCGATATGCAGTTCGCGGGCGCGATGCCGTATCAGCTTCAGCGCGCGCTGGCCATCCCACATCGGCACCGGATAACGGTAAGTGCCGTCAGGCCGCACCAGCCGGTAATACAGCACGAAGGTGGTCATGTTCAGGCGTTGCGAAAAATAAGTGGCCACCGGCGCCTGTTCCTTCTGATTGGTCAGGTGGTCATAACCGCCGCCGGCAAGCAGCAGCATCGCCGGTCCGGCGCGCTCGCCGTCGCGGGCCGGGAATACCCGCAGATACGGAATATCCTGGCAGGCGTCATCGCCGGCGGCGCCGGGCGCCGGGCCGTTCCACAGGCGGATTTCGCCAGGATCGGAGTCGTCGTAGCAGTTTTCCGGCGTCACGCTCTTGGCGTGGCGGTGCGGCGCGGCGCCAGCCTGCTGGCCGATTGCCAGCGTCAACAGCAACATCAAAACAGTCATTCGACGCATGGTAGCCTCTGTCAAATCAATCAAACGGGCGACCGCATCGTAACATCAGCGGCCGTCAGCAGGGATCATAGGCCCGCGCGTCATATCTGTAAAATACATGAAAGCCGCTATTACCATACTTTATAAGTATGACTCGCTTGAGCGGCGCCGCCGGCTACGTGCCGCGCATCGTGGATTAGCCGGATATTCCATTGCCTCGAAAATGGCTGCCCGCCGCCACCGCGGAGAAAAAGATGCCGGCTGCGCATGCGCCTGGCCAACCGAAAGTCTGCCAGGCAAAAATACCGACGGCCGATCCCAGTGCGCCGCCACAAAAATAGCAAATCATGTACACCGTATTCAGGCGGCTGCGCGCTGCCGGCGCCAGGGCGAAGATGCGTGACTGATTGGGTGTTTGCGCAACTTGCAGCCCGACATCCAATACGATGACACCGATCACCAGGCCGGCCAGACTGGCTCCCGAGAAACTAAAGATGACAAAAGATAGCGCGACCAGTCCGATTGCGAGGGAAATGGCCCGCCGCGAGCCCCAGCGGTCGGAGCATTTGCCGGCCCATGGCGCCGTGACCGCTCCCGCGGCGGCAACGATGCCGAACAGCCCGGACGCCGCCGGCCCGAGATTGAATGGCGGATGAGCAAGTAATAAGGAAAGAATGGACCAGAACAGACTGAACGCGGCAAACAAGGCGGCGCCGGTCAGCGCGGCTTCGCGCAACAGGCGAAACTCCAGGAACAGCTGCCACAAGGAAGCCAGCAGTTTGGGGTACGTCAGTGTCGAGGTGGGATGACTGGCTGGCAAGTATCTGGCCACCAGCGCGGCCAGCGTTATCATCGGGAAGACCGCCGCCAGGAACACCGCGCGCCATCCAAAATGTTCCGCGACGAAGCCCGACGCTGTCCGGGCCAGCAATATGCCCAGTAACAGCCCGCCCATGACGGTACCGATGGCATGGCCGCGCTGCGTTGCGGGAGCGAGCTCGGCGGCAAACGGTCCTGCCTGTTGCGCCATGCTGGCAAATACGCCGATGGCAAAGACCGCGCCAATCAGCATGAACAGGGACGACGCCATCGCCGTCGCAATGAGCGCCAGGCAGAGCCCGACGATCTGCACCAGGATCAGCCGGCGGCGGTCCAGCCGGTCGCCCAGTGGAGCCAGCATCAGCATGCCGATGGCGAAGCCAATTTGACCGGCGCCAGGCACGGCGCCGATCCACTTGTCCTGATGAGGGAACGATAGCCGTATGTTGTCGAGCAATGGTTGATTATAGTAAATGTTAGCGATCGAAACGCCGGCGACAATGGCGAGTATCAGCAGCAAGCTGCGTAGTGGTGGCGCGGAGGCCGTTGACACGGATGTGTGCATATGATGATGGTTACTGACAATGAAGAAAGTCACTTCCAATGCTTTGAAAGAAATGAAAGGACGCTGTGAGCCGGCTGTAATGAGCGCGGAAGAGGGTACGCGCCAGAGTACATGCGCCGTTAACGGGCAGTAACCACTGTGATGATGGCGAGCGAGGTGGCACTCGCCATCGGACCAGGTGCAGCATCACGATACTGTCTATGCTCACTGGATGGCTGCGTGGTGTCGATAGACATCGCATGGAGGCTTGATTATGATGGAGAATGGCGAAAAAGAAAAGCAACGGCTGATCGCCGATGCGCTACAGTCCGGGACCACTATAATTTACAAAGAATAATGATGCCTCCACCGCAGCACACACTCCGGCTGATACTGGGTGACCAGCTCAATCTGCAACATCGCTGGTTCAGCGAAGTCGACCCATCCACCATGTATATCTTGATGGAAGTGCGGCAAGAGACTGATTATGTACTGCATCACGCGCAAAAAATCCTGGCGATCTTTGCGGCGATGCGCGATATGGCGCGGCAGTTGCGCGAGGCAGGGCACCAGGTGCACTACATCGCCATTGACGATCAGGAAAGCGCACGCTCGATCCCGGAAAATATCGATGCGCTGATAAAACACTATGACGCCTGTGCATTTGAATATCAAGCGCCCGACGAGTGGCGCCTTGATGAGCAACTGTATCAGCATGGACGCCGCTCGCCGATCCGATGGATGATGGTCGACAGCGATCATTTCTATACCAGCCGCAATGAAGCCGCTGATATTTTCGCCGGCCGCAAGCAATGGCTGATGGAATTTTTCTACCGCCAGATGCGCAGCGCGCACCAGGTATTGATGGACGATGCCGGGAAGCCGCTCGGCGGCCAGTGGAATTTTGATCACGACAACCGCAAGCCCTGGCGTGGTGTGCCGGCCGAACCGCGCGATGTCCGGACGCTGCATGACCATTCCGACCTATGGCGCACCATTGTGGCTGCGGGCGTCCAGAGCTTCGGCGCGCCCAAGGCCGATCAGTTGCCCTGGGCGCTGAACCGGGACCAAGCCCTGCAACAACTCGATGCCTTCATTGATACAGCGCTGCCGCATTTCGGTGATTTCCAGGATGCGATGAATACCAGGGCCTGGCGCCTGTTTCATTCGCTGTTATCGTTTGCGCTGAATGTCAAGATGCTGAATCCGCGCGAGGTCGTGGCCAAGGCGGAGGCGGCCTTCCATGCCGGCCATGCGCCGTTGGCCGCGGTGGAGGGCTTTATCCGGCAGATATTAGGGTGGCGTGAATATGTGCGTGGCGTCTACTGGACCCACATGCCTGGGTACGCCAGCAAGAATTTTTTTGGTCACCAACGCGCGCTGCCGCACTGGTTTTGGGACGGCAAGACCAAGATGAATTGCCTGTCGCATGCGATTACCCAGTCGCTGGAGCAGGCGCATGCGCATCACATCCAGCGCTTGATGGTAATCGGCAATTTTGCGCTGCTCGCCGGCCTGGATACGGCGCAAGTGCATCGCTGGTATCTGGGCATTTATATCGATGCCTTCGAGTGGGTGGAACTGCCCAATACCATCGGCATGAGCCAGTTCGCCGACGGCGGCCTGCTAGCCACCAAGCCGTATGTCTCCAGCGCTGCCTACATCGACCGCATGAGCGATTATTGCAAAGGCTGCCATTACGATAAAAAAGCGCGCATAGGCGAGCGGGCCTGCCCATTTAACGCGCTGTACTGGGATTTCTTTCATCGCAATGCCGCTACCTTGGAGCGCAATCCGCGCATCGGCATGGCCTATCGCCAGTTGGCGAAGATGGATACGGCGGCGATCGCTGATTTCAAGGAACAGGCGCGCAGGGTGTTGGCAGATCTGAATTCCTTGTGATTGACGGCAAGAGCCGGGAGATCGGCAGCAGTACCTCGCGGGAGCATCACGCCGCCCTTGAGCGAGTGATGCTCCCGGGATCACAACGCCGACGCGATGGTTTGGCGCACCTGCACAATGTTGCTGAGCTTGTCGTCAGCCAATGCCTGGCCGCCGCCATCCGACAAGGTCGTGTCGTCGGTAATGTACAGCTCCGCAATCTTTGATTTATCGAACAGCATGCAGCAGGTCGATCCGCCAAAGGCAAAATACCCGATCTCGTCCCCCAGCTGCACCGTGTCGCCTTCGTTGATTGTGGCTTGGCACGAGGACACTTCCGTCAAGCCGACAAAAATCAGGGCGATCTCGCCGATGGACGCATCCTGCGGCTCGATGAACACGATGGTACGGGTATTCACATGGCTCAGGAATGGGAATGACGCGGCGTAATCCTGGTCCGGCGTGGGCGCCGCAAAGAACAGGCCGGGTACGGTCTTGACCTTCTTGATCCGCCCCGTCACTGGCGCGTGCCAGCGGTGATAATTGAATGGCATCAATACGATTTGCACCGCCAGGCCGTCTATGAATGGCTGGAGCAACTCACTTTGCGGGGCTTCATCCAGCAAATCGGTCAGGTAATATTGCTCACCTTTGATCTCGAAAGCAGCCTTTTGCTGAACCTGCTTTGATATCTTCCATACTTGACCGTCAACCGGGCTGATGATGTCCTTGGCGTTATGGTCCGCAGCGATAGGGCGGCTCTGGTTGATGTCCTTGAAGGGACGTATGAAGAAATCGTTCCATGATTGAAAGCCGCCATGCGGCTGGTCCGGGTCGTAGACGGATTCGTCCAGACTCAGGTATTGCCGGGCATCGGCACTGAGCCAATTGCCATACGAGGCATTCAAATAGACCAGCGACTCCGGCCCGTCCAGATTAGTGTGATAGACCTTGAGAATGTCGGCAAAGTAAGGCCGGACCTGTTCGTTAGTAAACAAGAAATAGCCGTACTTGTTGGCCATGAAGGGTTGTAAAACGGCGTAAAACGGTAACGCCGCGATAAAATTCGCATCATATTTCGGATAGCTGTGCAAGGCGTTGTCCAACTGCTGGAAAAAGTCCGCCGGGGTTTTAATGTTGATCGGCGTTTTCTGATTGGTCTCATCCAGCATATTGCCGATGTATATGCGGAGAAACTCATTTTGCGGCTGTTCCACAAACTCCAGCAAAGCCCGCACCGCTGGATCCAGTTCACGCGCAGGCTTGCGGGCATGTGTTGAAAAAATGCGATTGGACTCTTCCAGGACGTGTGGGGCGTGGGTAGTGGATGCGGTGGAAAATAAATGAAAATACGAACGTTTATTCATAAATCGCCTCAATAGGTTATCACTGCAGGACACGTGAACCATCAGATTTAACACCACCACGCGGATCGCGGAGACCGGGGCTGCTGGACAGTCTACCGATTTATGTCATTCCGAGACACGCGCATTGTAACAATGTAAAAATTGATTTTTCGGTACGTCGACAGACCGTCCTCTTCCTTCACGTACATCATGGCCTTGCAACCGAGCTGCTCGCTAGGTGGAGTCCCGCCATCGGCAGCGCGACCTTCCCTACGCACAGTTTGCATGGCGTCTCGCACTTAGAAAATAATTAACCTTTCATCTTGCCTAATATGCAAATTCCAAATATCATTATATGCATTAATCATAACGAATGCAGGGCTCCACGCCGGTACGGAAGATGGCGTTGCTGATGGCACGGATGGGAGCATCAGCCCCTGCTTGTCCAGCGCAACCCTGGGGAACTTATGCTCACGATGAATATGGTCGACACGGATATGAAAGTGCAGGAATGCCCAGGTCGTCGCCTGGCGGAGTCCAATGACATGGGGCCGACTGCCACCGATGCAGCAACGTGTGTCATGTTGCTGCAGGCGGAACGGGATTACGCCGGTGCCCTGGAGGCGGCACATGCATGCCTGTCGCGAATGGAGCACGCGCATCAATACATGGCCGCACGCAGCACCTCTGCGCCAGAGGTGCTGCAAGCCTGGATCGACCGACTGCTGGCATTCATTCCTGACGTTAAGGCAGGGGTTGAGCTGACGCATGGAGACGTTGAGGGGGCGCGTTTTGTATTAACGCAATACGCACCGCAGGGCTTGCTTGCAGGTTGCGTACTGCAAAATATCGCGCACGCCGGCAATTGTCATGAAACAGTTGCATTACTTGGACATCGGGTCCATGCATGGCAAGCTGGCGAGGGCGACCATGCGCGTCATCATGCCGTGTGCTACCGGAGGCTGCTGGAGCAGGCCGGCATTTACCTGCCGGAGATCTCCTCTGAACGGCTGGCTAGCCAAGTGGACATGCTTGCTGCATCGTGGTCATTGCCGGCATACCGGCTCAGCCTTGCAATGTTTCCTGCGAGGCGGCAGGCAGAAGCAATTGGCGCCGCGTTATTCGAGGTAGCGCTCGGCGTACCAGCATGCATTGCTGATGCCGAGCGGGCATTGTCAACGTCACTATATAGTTCAGTGCGAGCGACGCCGCGCCGCAATGAAGCGCTCAATTTCCTGCGCCAGGCGGTCGAGGCGATCGTCGGGCCAGCCGGTACCGCGTCGCCACATGCGGACCAGGTGGCGCGGGGCTTCATGCAATCGTTGCAGATCTGGCGCCAGTGGTGTGTCGCGGTACACGCGGAAATGCATGGCAACCTCCGTTCTGCGCGACAGGCCATGGTGCGCATGGTGGCGGAAAAGGGCCGCTTCGCGGTCGGATATCACAGCCGCATCAAAATGCAGGGACAACCGTTTGACGAACTGGTGGTGCGCGATCCGGTTGCATTTGTCGAAGCGCTTGGGCACTCGCGCTGGATCAGGCCAGGCAAGCCGGAATCCAGTTTGCTCCTGACGAGGTTGATTGCATTTGGCGGCCCCATGTTCCGTATTTTTTCAGACGCGGAAATTGGCGTGATCACCCGCTGGATCACTGAAATGGCTGAACCCGCACCTTGCCATGGCGGCAGTCCAGTACAGCGGGCGACGCCGGGACTGATCTCGCCGGCGCCACCGCAACGTCCATTTGTCGGCGCGAAGTATCGCCCGGAAGCACGTGCACGCGCCCTCTACCATCAACTGCTCAATATTGAAGAATTTCCCCAGGCGCACCAGGAAGCGTTGCGCTATGCACTGGTATGGCTGGGCCGTTGTGCCGGAAGGAGAGGCTGCGATGCGGCTCCGCCGCCAAGCTATACCCAAACCGCGTTCCGCCAATGGTTTGAATCGCGGGCCCTGCGGCAGGTGGCTGCCTACACCCTTACTGACGGTGCGGTCGGCAAAAGCCGTGAAGAAGTGGTGGATGAAGCCGTGCAGATCTGCCCAATGATATTGGCTGACGGAGCATGGATACAGCGATGGACGCACGCGGGACTGGCCGATACGCCGGTCGGTGCTCTGCTGTACAAGATTTTTTCCGATGAGATCGGGAACGGTGTCGAAGAATATAACCATCCGAATATCTACCGGGACCTGATGCGGGAGATGGGTGTGGCATTGCCTGATTTCCGCAGCAGCGAATTCAGCAGCTTGCCAATCTTTGATAACGATGCATTCCTGGTTCCCGCGTTCTGGCTCAGTATTTCGCTTTTCCCCCGCAGGTTCCTTCCTGAAACGCTGGGCTTAAACCTGGCCATGGAACTGTCCGGCGTCGGCGGCGCCTACCGTACTGCCAGCGCCGAGTTGCGCCATTACGGTTTCAGCACGCTGTTTGTCGATTTGCACAACACCATTGACAACGTCTCCAGCGGTCACTCCGCCATGGCAGCAGAGGCCATCGAACTGTACATGGACAGCCACGTGTGTAGCGCCACACCGGAATCGATTGACCGCCACTGGCGCCGTATACGCACCGGTTTTCTCGCGCTGTCGCCTCCGAAAGCAGGCTGGAGGGAATGGTTTGCGCCGCCGCTGTACGTCGTCTGAATTTCTGTCAACCACTTGTATTCCTACTATGCTGAAGAAAACTTATTTGCTGGGTTTGTCCTACGGCTACCACGATGCCGCCGCCGTCCTGTTATGCGATGGAGAGATCGTTGCCGCCGCCCAGGAGGAACGCTTTACACGCATCAAACAAGATCCGGCTTTCCCGGAAAATGCATTGCGTTACTGCCTGGCCGAAGGCGCTATTGCGCTGACCGACCTGGCGGGGGTGTATTACTACGAAAATCCCCACAAGAAACTCAACCGGCTAGTGTCGACCTACCTCAGTTACGGCTTGCGCGGCTACCGCTCGTTTGTCGCGGAGATGCCGGCATGGCTGACGCGCAAAGTGCATGTGCGCAGCGATCTGCGCCGAAAGCTGCAAAGTCTGGCCGGCAGGCCTGACTGGCAGCCAGTGATCAAGTACGTAGATCATCATGCTTCGCATGCCGCGGCGGCATTCCTGGCCAGCCCTTACGATGAAGCAGCCGTGCTGTGTATAGACGGCGTCGGGGAATGGGCGACTACCACGGCCTGGACAGGCGTGCAGAATACCCTGACCCCGGTGTGGGAAATCAGATTTCCCCATTCGCTTGGCCTCCTGTATTCGGCCGTGACGTATTTTTGCGGCTTCAAAGTCGATTCTGGTGAATACAAGGTTATGGGCCTGGCGCCATACGGTAAGCCGGTGTACGCCGACACCATACGCCAGCACCTCATCGATATCAAGCCGGACGGCAGCTTCTGGTTGGATATGGCCTACTTCGACTTTGCTGTTGGCGACTGCATGGTGACAGACAAGTTCTCCGACCTGTTTGGCGGACCGCGGCGTGAGCCTGAATCGCGCTTGACGCAACGCGAATTCGACCTTGCCGCATCGGTGCAGGTGGTGCTCGAAGATGTGCTGTGCCGCCTGGCGCGGACGTTACGGGAACGCACAGGCCAACGCAGGCTGTGCATGGCAGGAGGGGTGGCCTTGAATTGCGTCGCCAATGGCAAATTGCTGCAGGAGGGTATCTTCGACGAAATATGGGTGCAGCCGGCATCGGGCGACAGTGGCGGCGCACTGGGTGCTGCGCTGTATGGATGGCACCAACACTGCGCTAAGGCACGCAGGGCAAGCGATACCGATCGCATGCAGGCTTCCTTGCTGGGAACGGCATACAGCAATGCTGAAATCGGTATTGCGCTGCAGGCGCACGGCGCGGTGGCCACGCAGCTGGAAGGTGACGCGCTGTATGCTGAAACTGCGCGGCTGCTGGCCGAAGGCAAAGTGATTGGTTGGTTCCAGGGACGTATGGAGTTCGGCCCACGCTCGCTGGGCGCCCGCTCCATTCTGGGCGACGCACGCAACACCACGATGCAAAGCATCATGAACTTGAAGATCAAGAACCGCGAATCGTTCCGTCCGTTTGCGCCGGCGGTGCTGGAAGAGCATGTCAGCGAGTGGTTCGATCTGGACCGGGCCAGCCCGTATATGCTGTTTGTGGTTGACGTCAACCGTAGCAAGTGGACCGCCCAGGCGGCGCACGCCAGCACTTTGACCGGCATCGAGTTACTGAAATGCCAGCGCTCGCAGATTCCCGCCGTGACCCATGTGGATTATTCGGCTCGTGTACAAACCGTCAGTGCACAGTCGAATCCGGCGTTTCGCCAGTTGCTGCTTCACTTCCACCGCCAGACCGGGTGCCCGCTACTGGTCAATACCTCATTCAATGTACGGGGGGAACCGATTGTCGAATCGCCGGCAAATGCCTATGCCTGCTTCATGCGCACAGAAATGGACTACCTCGTGATCGGCAATTACGTGCTGAACAAGGCGGACCAGCCGGCTTTTGCCGAGACCGGCGATTGGCGCGAGCTGTTTGCGCTGGATTAACCAGGTAGCGGTCATACGGCCGCTCCCGAATTGTCTTTACATAACTACCATACAAAGATGAAAACACTACACCATCTGATTGCCTGGATAGCAGGCTGCCTCACATTTTTTATTATTGTTTTGCCGGGCAGCATGATTACGCGGCTGTTTGCTGATCCGCTCCTGCTACGTCGACGCAACGTCGCCAGTTATCTGTGCCCGCCTGACGGGAGCGCAGGGCGCACCCCTCGATAACGGAGACCACCTGTGAACCACACGAACTGGATGCATTATCTTTATTTCGCGGGTACGGTGCTGACCATCAACCTAGCGCCAGGGCCGGCCATGCTGTATGTGCTGAAAAGCTCGGTCGATAACGGTGTGAAAGCCGGCGCTTCGGCAGCGCTGGGCGTGGAGAGCGGCGTGCTGTTTTATGTAATCGCCACATCGTTGGGATTGGGCTACCTGCTGAGTCAGTATCCGTCTGTTTATCAGTTGCTACAGCTGGCAGGGGCAGCTTACCTGCTGTATCTCGCGTATAAAGCCTGGCCACGCAACAACCCGGCTTCGCAAGTGCAGCAGACGACCAGCCGGAAAGAGAATTATTTTTTAAAAGGGATCGTCGTCAACCTGACCAATCCGAAAATTGGCCTGTTCTTCGTTAGCCTGATGCCGCAATTATTGCCACCTGGCGCACCTCCTTCGCAGTTCCTGATTTACGGCCTGTGTTTCAACTTGGGCGGGCTGCTGATCAATGGGGGCGTGGCACTGTTCTCGGGAAGCGCCAAGCGCATCATCAAGCGAATTGCATGGTTCGATTATCTTCCGCCCCTGCTGTTTGTGCTGATTGTCGCCATCTCGGTGCACCAGTTAATGCTGTAATCCTCTCACTCAACCACGAAAGTTCGATTGCAATGACCTTTAAAAAATTGACACACGCGGAGGCGGTGCAGGAAGTGTACCGTTATACCCCGCAGATCCTCGACTATGACCGTTTCATGCATATCGGTGCGCGCTGGCTGCCTTACACCATGTATTTTCATGAGAAGAATTTCCGTTCCCATGCAGTCAATACGGACGCACTGGGCTTCCGCTATACGCACCACAATGGCCGCCGCTATGCGGTCTCCGACCTGCACGGAATTGATAAAGTGAATCTGCTGGTAGGCGGCTCGACCGCGCTGGGTGTTGGATCAACTTGCGATGAGGCCACCGTGGCGTCGCGGCTGTCGGAAATCACAGGTGAAGTATGGTTGACGCTGGCCGGTCGTGGATATAACGCCATGCAGGAAGTACTGCTGTATATGATGCATCAGGAGCGGCTACCGCGTATCAATCGCGTGGTGGTGTTCAGTGGCATGAATACATTGGCCTTGGAGGGAATGCCTGATGAGCACATCAGCGACCACGGGCGCTACTATTATTCCTATGAGTTCATGCACTACATGAACAAATACAATGAAGATATGAAGCGCCAGAAAAATTCTTTCCGCGCTAATGACAGTGACAAGAAATCGTTGCTGCAAATGATAGGGTTGGGGCGGGACGATAATCCAGCAGACCGCATTGTCGACGACAGCGACAGCCCGTTGGAAGAACGCATTGACCGCGCGGCTGGCGCAACCGCAAAGGCGCTCAAGCAATGGCAATTGTTGCTAGCAGGGCAGGATGCGCAACTGGACTTCGTGCTTCAACCCTTGGCCTACTGGGCTGAGAAACCACTGAGCATGGAAGAGCAGGGCGTGTTCCATGCGATCGACAGTTGTCCCAACAACTTTTATCGCCTGTTCAGCGGGGTGCTCGGCAAGGAAGTCCATCAGCCTTATTTCCAGGCGATTTCCCGTAAAGCCCAAGGCATCAATTGCTTTGACATGAATGCGTTGTTGCGCACATCGCCACGCTTTGCAGAAACGTTGTTCGTCGATCGCGTGCATTTTAACGATCCAGGCAACCAAGAAGTTGCTTCCCTTATCCACAACCATGTCCTCCGAGAGGTAATTGAATATGCGTAAACTATTTGCCCGTCTGATTGCAGCGATTCTGCCACGCAGGAAAAAGAAAAAACCGGGTTCGATTTATCCGCTCCGCTAGGCATCATGACGAATAGCTAGGCTAGATTCTGGTGCATATCCGCCGATTGCCATGACGATGGAGCACCGTTCGAGCAAGGGCGGTGGCGTGGAGGTGCGCAGGCAGCCATCGTAATTACCTGCGCATGCTTGGGCGACCGGAGTGTGTCATGAATTTGAAACACCTTACTAAATCGGTGAGAATCTAATTGGAAAAAAACAGGCGACTGTGGAAAAACTGCGAGCGATGGTTTAACACCAGCTTGCAGTTCATCCACCTGGCCTTCCTGGCAATGCTGCTCAAGAGATCATGAACACGTTCTAAGGGAGCCTTATGGCAAAAAAGGACGAACCGTACCGAACTGTTATCGTGGAGAGCTTCAAGCCCGCCTCGAGGGCCGGACTTCACGGTGAAGTACACATTCGGCCCATCGACGGCCAGGGGTTGTCGACGGAGTTGCACGTGGAATGCTGCAAGGAGCTTTCTCGGGAATATCCCGTTGGAACAAAATTTCGTATTCGGGCAAAACTTACTGATCGCGAAAGCGGCGGCGAGTACTTGTACAGCTACCATAAATGGCCAGTTGATGTCCTTGATTGACGGCTGAGGGGATTCAGTCAGTCGGCTCCAATCGATTTGGCACGGCCAAATGAATGCTGGGCCAGAGCATCCGTTGGATTTCTAAGGGGCACTTTTGACCTAAGGACCCAGACGGATCGGATCTTGTGCACCCATTTACCTAACAACAGAGACGGCTTGCCGGTAATCCCCCCATTTTTAGAGCGCGCTAAAAGTAGAGGCTAAGCGGCCATGGCAAGCTTCTGTTTTGGTGTAATGCCGCCAAGTGCCATGTTGGGCCGGTCGTGATTGTAAGTCCACAACCAGCGGGTTGCAAAATCCTGGATATCCTCGAGTGTTTCAAACAGGTGATGAGCCAGCCAGTCGTAGCGCACGGTGCGGTTATAGCGCTCGACATAGGCATTCTGCTGCGGCTGCCCAGGCTGAATGAAGTCAATGCGTATGTCGCGCCTGGCGGCCCAAGCCAGCGTCACGGCGCTGATGTATTCGGGGCCGTTATCGCAGCGAATGACCTGGGGTTTGCCACGCCATTCAATAATCCTGTCGAGGGAACGAATGACGCGTTCGGACGGCAATGAGAAGTCAACCTCGATACCGAGTCCCTCACGGTTGTAATCGTCGATCACGTTGAACAAGCGGATGCTTCTGCCGTCGGCCAGTTGGTCGTGCATGAAATCCATCGACCAGGTGTCGTTGATCTGTGCAGGCACGGCCAGCGGCAGCGGTTTTTCGCGTACCAGCCGATGGCGCGGCTTGATCCGCAAGTTCAGTTCCAGCTCGCGATAGATCCGGTAGACGCGCTTGTGGTTCCATTTAAAACCTTTTACGTTGCGCAAATACAGGAAGCACAGACCGAAGCCCCAGTTGCGCTGGTTATTGGTCAGGCGTACCAGCCAGTCCGCCACGACAGCGTTTTCCGCATCGAGCTTGGCGCGATAGCGATAGCAGGTCTGGCTGATGCCGAACGCCAGGCAAGCCAGTCCGATTGTGGCTGAACGTTGGGCCACGGCCCATTGCGCCATCTCCCGCCGCTGAGATGGCGTTACCACTTTTTTGTTAAAGCTTCCGCGACAATCTCGGCTTTCAAGCGCTCCTCGGCATACATCTTCTTCAGGCGCCGGTTTTCGTCCTCCAACTCCTTCATGCGGGCCATCAGCGAGGCGTCCATGCCGCCGAACTTGGAGCGCCATTTGTAGAACGTGGCATTGCTGATGCCATGCTCGCGGCAAAGCTCAGGGACTGGTGAGCCGCCCTCGGCTTGCTTAAGGATGGAGATGATCTGGCTATCGCTAAAACGGGACGTCTTCATGTAGAACTTTCAAAAAATCTGAGTTTGGAAAATTCTACTTTTAAATGCGATCATTTGGCGGGCGGATTACCATTGCAGCGCAAATAACGCTCGC